>NZ_JBEZXU010000084.1:0-16887 GCF_040638175.1 Actinoplanes sp. NPDC026670 | reverse complement strand
GAGCCGCCTTTCGGGGGCCGGATTACCGTGCTGAGCGACGGCTGGCGGTTTCCGCGCCGCCCGGCGGCTGCTGTGCGACCGTGAAACGCCGCCCGGCGGCCGCTGAGTGAGCGTGAAACGCCGCCAGGACTGCCCCCCGTTTGAGCGGCCCTGACGGCGAATCCTCAGCCGAGCTGCACCACCCGCGCCCACGACGGGGGCAGGTCCAGCTCGAAGTCCGGGTCGTCCTCGTCGACGTGGCGCGGGCGGGGGAACAGCCCGACCACCGTCCGGCAGGCCGGCTTCCGCTCCGGCCACGGCGTCTGGCCGTCGGTCAGGACCACGATCACGTCCGGCGCCGGCCGGGTGGTCAGCGCCGTCACGAACCCCCGGCGCAGGTCGGTGCCACCACCACCGAACAGCGGAATGCCCTCGGCCTCGCAGATCTCCCCCGTGACGTGCGCGGCCGCGTCGCAGGAGATCACCCGCACCAGGTCCCGGCGGCCACCGACGGCCCGGGTCATCGCGGCCACCTCCAGCAGCGCGGTGCCGAGTTCGGAGTCGCTCACCGAACCCGACGTGTCGATGACCACGCTGACCCGGGGCGGGCGGCGGCGCAGGCTCGGCAGGATCACCCCGGGCAGGCTGGACGAACGCCGGGACGGGCGGTTGTACACGTAATCCTCGCCGACCCCGGGCGCCGACACCGCCGACCGGACCGCGTTGCCCAGCAGCTCACGCCACGGCTGCGGCGGATGCACCACCCGCTCCGCCCAGCGCTGCCAGCCGGCCGGAGTGTTCCCACGACCGATCATGCCCTGGGCCACCCGATAGCGGACCAGCGCCCGTTCCTGTTCGTCGAGCCCGTCGGCGCCGTCCGGGCCCAGCTCCCACGGCCGGTCCGAGCCGTCCGCGCCGCCGCCGCAGTCCAGCCAGGAGAGCTGCCGGAAGTACGGGCCGATCGCGATCATCGGCAGGTACTCCTCCATGAGCTTGCCGGGTTCCAGTCCCAGCAGCTCGGGACCGATCGCGCCGTCCGGGCGGGGCAGGCCGTCGCCGTACACATCGTCGTTGATCTCGAAATCGGCGGCGATGTTCATCCGCAGCCGATCGCCCGGACCGGTCAGGTCTTTCTCCGTGGCCAACTGCGCACCCCGGCCGTGGTGGTCGCGGAGCAGGTGCGAGACCTCGTGCACCCAGACGCCGGCCAGTTCGGCGACCGGGGTGGCGGCCACGAAGGCGGGGGAGATGTAGCAGCGCCAGTACCTGTCGACGGCCATCGTCGGGACCGTCCACGACAGAACTGGGCGCAGGGCGTACAACGCGGTGGCCAGGTACGGCCGGGCCTCGGCGGCGAACAGCCGGGCGGCGTACAACTTGGCGGTCTCTTCCTGATTGAACGCCGCTCGCGGCAACGCCGCAGTGTCGGACGCCGCTCGCGGCAACGCGGCAGTGTCGGACGCCGCTCGCGGCAACGCGGCAGTGTCGGACGCCGCTCGCGGCAACGCCGCAGTGTCGGACGCCGCTCGTGGTAACGCGGTAGTCGTCATCGGGCCGCCAGCACCCGCTTGCGGAGGACGGCGACCGGGGCCAGGCGTTCCATCTCCGCCGGGACCGGCCATTCGTCGCGGCGCAGCGCGGCGAGCGTGGATGCCGGCACCACCACCAGGTCCGGCGGACCGGTCTCCAGTGCCCGGACCAGCACCGCCCACGCCGCCTCCCAGCGGGCCCGGTCGGGCCGTTTGCGGACCGCCTCGACGACCCCGTCGAGGGTCGCCTGCCGCAGGTCGCCACGCTGCGGCAGGACCGCGGCGGCCGGGTCGGCGAGCAGCGTCTCCGGGTCGGGCAGGTCGAGCCGGTCGATGAAGGCCAGCAGTTCCAGCCCCGGGCCGTCGCCGACCGTGCCGCGGACCAGCATCGACAGCACCTCCCGGGACACCCCGGCCGCGGTGGCGAACGCGACCAGCCGCAACGCCATGTCCCAGCTGCGCGGCGACGGCCACGGGCCACCCCGGCGGGCTTCGCTGTCCGGCAGCCGGTGCACCAGCGTCGGCCGCGCCTCCAGGAACCCGCACACCGCCCGCCGGGCCCGTTCCACCGCCTCCGGCAGCAGTTCCCGGCCGAGCCGGGGCAGCACCGCCCGCGGCCAGGTGCCGCCCAGGCCACGCACCACGACCTCGTGCTCGAACGTCCACTGGAGATGCACGAACCGGTTAGCCAGCGGCGGGCTCAGCTCCCACCCGTCGGCCGCCGACGAACGCGGATTCGCGGCCGCCACGATCCGCACCCCGGGCGGCAGCCGCAGCGTGCCGACCCGGCGTTCCAGCACGACCCGCAACAACGCCGCCTGCACCGCGGGCGGGGCCGTCGACAGCTCGTCCAGGAACAGCAGGCCGCGGCCCGCGCGTACCAGCTGAACCGCCCAGTCCGGCGGCGCCATCGGCACCCCCTGGTTCGCCGGGTCGTCGCCGACCACCGGCAGCCCGGCGAAGTCGGACGGCTCGTGCACGCTGGCGATCACCGTGGTCAGCGGCAGCCCGAGCCCGTCGGCGAGCTGGTGGAGGGTGGCGGTCTTGCCGATGCCCGGCTCACCCCACAGCAGAACCGGCAGGTCAGCGGCCACGGCCAGGGTGAGCGCCTCGAGCTGGTTGTCCGGCCGCGTCTCGGTTCCGGTGGCGGTCAGCAGCGCGATCAGATCATCGGCGATGGGAAGATTAAGGTCAGAAAGCATCAAATCAATCACCTTTTGGGTACGCGTAAGCGCGGTCGACGTCAACGACGGGCCTGCTCATGAATCAGCGGACTGCGGCTGCCCTCTTCGGGAGCCGGTGATGCCGGCCACGACGACCGGCCCTGCTCCTGCGCGGCCCGGTCAGGCCGGTTATGCCGAACGGCGCCTGTGCCGCGAGCCCGGCCCGGTACAGGCCGTGCTCGATCCGGCCCTCCTCGGCATCGGTGAGGGCTTCACGCAGCGCGCCTTCCGGTTCGATGCCCGGCCCGAGCAGGTCGACGATCATCGCCGTGGCGCCCGCCAGATCACCGTGTTCGAGCCGGGTGCGCACCTCGTCCAGGCATTCCGGCTGCCGGGCGGAGTTGTCGATCGCTCGCAGGCAGGGAAGCGGCGGCCCACCGAAGACCGTCAGCAACTCCTCCCGGCGAAGCTCCTCGGCATCGTGATCAAGTGGCGTGAGCCGGCCGTCCACCAGCCCCAGCCGATGAACCTCCCCACAGCACTCGACCAGCCGAACCCCCGTCGCCCGATCCGCCCCCGGTTCCCGACGACCCCACACCGCCGCTCCAGCCGCATCACCGGCTGCCGTTTCGGCCGGCTCACCGGCTCCGCGGCCGCTGCCGGTCGCCGTCAGCGCCACCGCGACAAGCGGATGCAGCAGCTCGGCGGTGATCATCCCAGCCCGGAGAAGCTCCAGGTCAGGCGACATCCAGGTGGCTGCATGCGGAAGAACCGGCACACCGTTCCCGCCACGCGCCACGACACCGTCGTCGCCGGTGAGAAGCAGCCGCCGTCCATTCCCGAGCCGCACCGCGACCGCCCCGCCATACCCGTCGGCCGCCCGGAGGATCGCCGCTTCGGCGACCCACCGATGCACGGCATACCCACGCCCCGCCGGAACCTCACCGAACTGCCCGTTCCCGGCGGAGGCCCGGAGCCCGTTCACTTCCGGCGACGGCGCGGCGGCCGGCAGGTGCGAGGAGGCGTCGGAAGCCGGAACCCCGCAGCGTTCCCGAAGCCCAGAGGCGCGATCAGCGGCCCAGAGATGAGGATGCAGGTCGAGCCGGAACCGCCGGTCCGGCCGGGGTCGCGGATGCGGCCCGATCTCCGGCAGCCCCGGATCCCAGAGCCCCAGACTGATCCGCTGCCCGGCCGAAGCCCAGCCGGGCGCCGTCCGCGCCACGAGGTGAATCTCGTGCTCACCCACCGGATACCGGACGAGCGTCATGCTCAGTCCGGGCCGCAGCAGCCCATCCGGCACGGTTCGCGGAAGATGCCATCGCAGCAGGTCAGGAGCAAGCCGCCGAAGATCACCCCGGACCGTAGCCGCGAACGCCCGCCCATACCCGGACGCCACAGCACGCAAATCGAGATCAACATCGACGTGGGCGGCAGCGCAGGCCCCGGCCCAGTCCCCGGCCTCACGCCGAGCGGTAGCAGTTTCGATCATCAAGGCCGGCACGGCGAACTCCCGCACGCGCCGCCAACTGAGAAGACGGTCCGACCCGTCCGCGATCGAGCGCATCAGCACTCACCTTGCGCGGACGAGACCCCCGTTCCACAACCGAAGGTATCCATTGCCCGGCAGCGTACATGCTCACCCCAACCCCGCCAACCCCAATTCAAATGCCGCTTTTGTACGCCCAAATCCCCCTCAACCGCACTTTCCCGCCCCCACAATCCCCCGCGACGCAGCCCTTCCCACAAGACCGCCCAGCGACCGCCGGGCCGAA
The DNA here is from genome assembly GCF_040638175.1 of Actinoplanes sp. NPDC026670. Taxonomy (NCBI): domain Bacteria; kingdom Bacillati; phylum Actinomycetota; class Actinomycetes; order Micromonosporales; family Micromonosporaceae; genus Actinoplanes; species Actinoplanes sp. NPDC026670. The sequence continues at coordinate 12,444 of NZ_JBEZXU010000084.1, read as the reverse complement.
TGCGCCCCTCACCGTCACCCCACCACTCACCTCAGGCAGGCACGCACCGTCCGGCATGCGCTCGTCTCCGGCAGGCACGCGCCGTCCGGCATGCGCTCGCCTCTGGCAGGCACGCGCCGTCCGGCATGCGCTCGCCTCTGGCAGGCACGCGCCGTCCGGCATGCGCTCCTCTCCGGCAGGCACGCGCCGTTCGCAGAGGTTCGTCCCCCGCCAGCCTGGTAGATCTTGCAGGATTCCCCACCTTCGTGCCGATCTTGCACGTTTCTACACGTTTGGGAAGCTTCTTCACGGCCTTCGCCGCCTCCGGGGTCAATCTCTCTGCTGCGCGATGTCCTCCCGCCGAGCATTCGGGCTTTAGCGCCGGTCACGCAGGCGACTGCACTGTCGGCCTGAGGCCGCGAATGTCGCATTTGCGGAGGTTCGCCCTCGTCCAGCTTTGTGGATCTTGCACGCTTCTCCACGCTGGCCGCAATCTTGCACGATTTCTCATGTCTGGGTGTGGTTTGTCTTGCAAGATCCACTGCGTCAGGGAGACCTTGCAGCTTTCTTCCCGTTGGGGCGTGGAAAGGGCTGCAAGATCGGCGCGAGGGTGAAGATTCGTGCAAGATCCGCGGGCGCCGAACCGTGAACGCCCGCCGGGCGGTCTTGCGCCGGGACGGCGGAGCGGGCAGGGCGGAGCGGGCGGGGCGGTGCAACGGGTGGGGCGGCGGAGCGGGCAGGGCGGTGCAACGGGCGGGGCGGTGCGACGGGTGGGGCGGCCGAGTGGGCAGGGCGGTGCAACGGGCGGAACGGTGCGACGGGTGGGGCGGTGCGACGGGCGGGGTGGTGGAGTGGGTGGGGTGGCGTCGGGCGTACCAAAAAGGGGGAATCGGCGGAATGCCCGGATTGGGCATTTAGGGTGTGTGCTCGGAAGGGGTCACCCGGGGGAGGGAATGGGTAATCCTTTTCGGACGTATGAGCGATCTTCGTTTTTGAATGCGATCATGAATGACCTCGATAACGGTTCGGCCGCGGAGGGGGAATCGTTGTCACTTTCAGGTGATCGGAATGGAGAAAATCGATCGTTTCCCGGTACCTTTGGTCCGGAAATAGTTGGACATCGCCCAGGTTTCTCCTCAGTAAACGATCCATGTCCCGGTCATTTCGGCCGCCAGATTCGTTGATCCGGCATACCTGACTCGTTCGATCGGCTATGGGCAGGTGCGCAGAGTGCTCCGGCCCGTTACGTTAAGTATGTGGCCAATGGTGATCTCCGTTGGCACGAAATGCCTGTGAACTGGGAGGACGACTGTTTTCCCGGATCAATGGAAGATCTGTCGCCCCGGGGATCGCCGAATGGACACGGGGCGCTAGAAAGGTATGTGCATCCAGCGTTCCTGACAGGTCGACAACCGGCCGGCGCCGGGCGTCCATCGACGAGGGTGGTGTGATGATCCGGGTGGTTGTGGTCAGAGACGAGGGATACTTCGGTGTCCCGGTGCGGGCATTCCTCGAGACCGAACCGGACATGCATTACGTCGACACCCTGCCGCTCGGCGGCGATCTGGCGCAGCGGGCCGCGCAGTTGTGGCCGGCCGTCGTGGTGATCGACACGCAGTACATGGTGAGTCAGGTGCTGCCGGTCGCCGATCAGCTGCACACGGCGATCCCGTCGTGTTCGATGCTGCTGCTGTGTGATCCGTCAAAACGGGGCATGCTGCCGCCCCGCCGGTGGAACGGCGGCCTGAACTTCCTGATCAAGGACACGTCACCGGCGATGCTGGCGGACGCGGTGCGGCGGCTGGCCCGGGGCGAGCGGGTGGTGTCGCCGATGCTGCAGGCCGCCTCGCTCAACACCGACCGCGGTCTGAGCACCCGCGAGCTGGAGGTGCTGGGCCTGGCCGCCGAGGGCGAGTCGGTGAAAGAGATCGCCGGCCGTCTCTATCTGTCGGGTGGCACGGTCCGCAATTACCTTTCCGCGATCATTTCGAAGACGGGTGCGCGCAACCGGCTGGACGCCATCCGGATCGCTCGTAAGGAGGGCTGGCTGCGCTGAGTGCGGCGCCGGCCGGGTAGCGTGGGAACAGATGCTGATCCATCGGCTTGATATACCGGCGCTGCCCGTTCTTTTGCCCCTGGGCGTCCTTTTGATGGCCGTTTCCCTGGTGGTGCTCCATCGTCGCGGGGAGCTGACTCCGCTGCGGGTGGCGGTGTTCTGGCTGGCCGGGTGGTATGCGGTGGCGGTGGTCGGCGCGACGATGCTGCCGATGAGCCTGGCCTGGGGGCCGGGCGCGGCGCCGCCGGACCTGTCCCGGATCCTCTGGGTGCCGATCCTCGACATGCGCAAACGCGACTTCGTGCTGAACACGTTGATGACCGTGCCGCTGGCCACCGTGCTGTACCTGGTGTTCGGGGTGCGTGACTGGGGCCGGGTGGTGCGGACCGGTCTCGTGCTGAGCGTGGTCATCGAGCTGACCCAGCTGACCCTGCTGCTGACGCTGAACGGCCTGCGCTGGGCCGACGTGCACGACGTGGTGTCGAACACGTTCGGCGCCGCGTTCGGTTATGTGCTGCTCTGGCGGCTCATGCGTTTCGCACGCTTCCGCCGGGTAGTGGAAAGCTGTGTTTCCGGCCGAATCGTCCGAACCGGCCGCGCCGACCCGGTGACGGCCCGATGACCCGGCGCCGGGCCGGCCGGGTGGCCACCCGCTCGTAGAGGCGGGCGATCTCGTCGGCCAGCCGGCCGGCGTCGTGCCCGGCGCCCGCGGACCGGGCCGGCAGCCGGTCGCCGTGCCGCTCGGCCAGGCACAGCATCTCGGCCCGCAGGGTTCGCGGGAGTGATTCGCGGTCCTGGGAGAGCCGGTGGGTGCCGTGCACCGGCGTCCGCGCGGCGGCCTGTTCCTCCAGGGGCACGCACGAGCCGTAGACGGCCGGCAGCCCGGCCGCCACCGCCTCCAGCGTGGCCAGGCCGAACGTGAACTGGTCGGGGGAGGCGAAGACGTCGATGGCGCAGAGCGTCTCGCGCGGGTGGCCGACCGCCCCCTCGAACCGGACCCGGCCGGCGACGCCGACGATCTCGGCCAGCCGTTCCAGGTCGGCTCGGGCCGGGCCGTCGCCGGCCAGCAGCAGCATCGCGTCCGGCACCTCGGCGAGCGCACGGATCAGCAGGTCGATCCGTTTGTCCGGGGCGAGCCGCCCGACGCTGCCGATGACCGGTTGTCCGGGGCCGATGCCGAGGCGGGCCCGGGCGGCGGCCCGCAGGATCGGGTCGAACCGGAACTCGGCCGGGTCGATGGCCGCCGGGATGGTGGCGATCCGCCGGTCCGGCACGCCCCGCGAGCGCAACCCTTCGGCGACCGCCGGGGACGGGGCGATGACGACCTGGCCGAGGCGTTCGCCGGCCCGGTAGAGGGCGGTGGCCGGGCCGGCCGGATGATGCTCGGTGGCCACGATGTTCGGCACGCCGGCCAGCCGCGCGGCGATCCGGCCCTGGATGCAGGCCCGGTGCATGTGGGTGTGCACGAGGTCGTACCGGCCGTCGCGGATGAGCCGCCGCAGCCGCCGGACGGCGGACGGGTCGTGGTCGCGGCCGCTCGGTATCCGGTGCACCGGCGCGCTGAGCGGGGCGGCGGCGCCGAGCGTGACGACCTCGCTGTCGTACGGCAGCCGGCGCACCAGCAATCGCAGCTGGCTCCCGGCTCCACCCGGTTCCAGCGTGCTGATGACGTGCAGCACCCTCATCCTTTTCCCCCGGTCGCATTCTCGACAGAACGCTTGCGACATCCGCCCTGAAGACGCTGCCGGAAAGTGCGTCGCAACGGAAGTCGCAGATGTCATGCCTAAGATGAAAGCTTCTCGCCGTCGATATGACATCCTCCCCCGAATGGCCATGTCGGGATGCCCGTACGTATCCGCTGAAATGCCGATCAAATAAACGTGAGAAGAACTCGCGTAGCGTATGACAATTGCTACTGTGAACGGCCCCCCGAAGGCTGCAACGCTAATTCCACTAAAGGGAGTCGCGGCGGCATTTCATGTCCGGAAATGCATTTACGCCGACTCGCTTTTCCTTGTCCGGGCGACGAAACCCGGGCGACGAGGTCCGGGCGAACGTCCGGGCGACGGAGTTCGGGCGAACGGGATCCGGGCGACGGCGTTCGGGCGACGAACCGCGGCCGGCATCGTACGAGGGGGATTCCATGCAGGTACGGCGACGAGCGTCCGGCGACAGCAGCGCCGACGCGACTCCCGGCGACTGGCGCGGCCCGGGTCCACACCCGGCTCCGTGGTACCGCCGAACCCTGCCCGGCCGTGCGGCACGCGCGGCCGTCGACGCGGTGGCCCTGGCCGCCGCGCTGCTGATCGCGACGTTGCTCAGGCACGACGGGCACGTCGGTGAGGTCGACTTCACCGGTCTGGTGGTGCTGTCCGCGTTCGCCGCGGTCGTGCACACCGCGGCCGGCATCAACTTCGGGCTCTACACCGGACGCTGGGCGTACGGCTGTTTCGAGGAGATCGCCGCCCTGGTCCGCGCCGCCGTGGTGACCGTGCCGGTGCTGCTCGTCCTGGACACCCTGCTCGGCCGTCTCGTGCCGCGCTCGGCGATCATTGCGGCCGGCCTGTTCGCGCTGGTCCTGACCGCGGGCGTGCGCTACATGGCCCGCTCGCTGCAGGACAGCCGGCTGCGCCCGTCACCCGAGCACGGCGGCCGGGTCGTGGTGATGGGCGCCGGGGAGGGCGCCACCCAGGTGATCCGGGCGATGCTGCGCAGCCCGCGCAGCCGGTACGTCCCGGTCGCGCTGCTCGACGACGACCCGGCCAAGCGCACGTTCCGGGTGATGGGCGTGCCGGTCTGCGGCACCCGCGACGACATGGCCGACGTGGTCCGCCGGTTCAAGGCCGACACCGTGGTGATCGCGATCCCGAGCGCCAGCGCCGACCTGATCCGGGCGCTGACCGAGCTCACCCAGCCGCTCAACGTGGACCTCAAGGTGGTCCCGCCGGTGGTGGAGCTGTTCGGGCGTACCGTCCGGGTCGAGGATCTCCGGCCGGTCAGCCACGAGGACCTGCTCGGGCGTCGTGAGGTCGGCATCGACCTGGCCGCCGTCGCCGGTTACCTGGAGGGCCGCCGGGTGCTGGTCACCGGCGCGGGCGGCTCGATCGGCTCGGAGCTGTGCCGCCAGCTGGCCCGGTTCAACCCGGCGAAGCTGGTGATGCTGGACCGCGACGAGTCGGGGCTGCACGCCGTACAACTCTCGATCGATGGTCGTGGGCAGTTGGACGACCGCAACCTGGTCGTCGCCGACATCCGGGACCAGCAGCGTCTCGACGAGGTGTTCGCCGAGCACAAGCCGCACGTGGTCTTCCACGCCGCGGCCCTCAAGCACCTGCCGCTGCTGGAGATGCACCCGTCCGAGGCGCTCAAGACGAACATCATCGGCACGTACCAGATCCTGCAGACCGCGATGCGCCACAACGTGGACCGCCTCGTCAACATCTCCACCGACAAGGCCGCGGATCCGTGCAGTGTCCTCGGCTACTCGAAGCGGATCACCGAGCGGCTGACCGCGGCCGCCGACGCCGCCGCGACCGGCACCTATTGCAGTGTCCGGTTCGGCAACGTGCTCGGCTCCCGTGGCTCGGTGCTGACCGCGTTCGCCGCGCAGGTCGAGGCCGGTGGCCCGATCACCGTCACCCACCCGGACGTGACCCGCTACTTCATGACCGTCCAGGAGGCGGTGCGGCTGGTCATCCAGGCCGGCGCGCTGGAGAGCAAGGGCGAGGTGCTGATCCTCGACATGGGCGAGCCGGTACGCATCGCCGATGTCGCCAAGCGCATCGCCGACGCCGCCGACCAGCACATTCAGATCGTCTACACCGGACTGCGGCCGGCCGAGAAGCTGGCCGAGGTGCTGCTCGGCCCGAACGAGACCGACCACCGGCCCAACCACCCGCTGATCTCGCAGGCCCCGGTGCCCCCGCTGGATGGCGCGGTGCTTTCGCTGCTCGACCCGTCGTCGCCGCGGGACGACCTGATCGCCGTCCTGCACTGGCTGGCCGACAGCCCCGCCCTGCCCAAGTCGCCGCACCCGGTCTTCGCCGGCAAGCAGCGCCGCCCGGAGTCGGCCGCCGTCCCGTTCGGCCCGCGTCCATGAGCCGTAGGCACAAGGGCGCCCGGAACGTTCGCAGACCCCTGAGCAAACCCCTGAGCAAGCCCATGAGCAAACCCATGAAGGAGAACACGCCCATGCGGGTCGTCATCGCCGGTCAGGGCTACGTGGGGCTGCCGCTCGCGGTCCGCGCCGCCGAGGTCGGGCACTCCGTCGTCGGCTTCGACGTCGACGACGAGCGGATCAAACGGCTCGCCGCCGGGGAGTCCTACGTCGACGACGTGTCCTCGTCCGCCCTGCAACGGGTGCTGGCGACCGGCTCCTTCCATCCGTCGTCCGACCCGCGGGCCTGCGCCGGCTTCGACGTCGCGGTGATCGCGGTGCCGACCCCGCTGCGCGACGGCAGCCCGGACCTCACCTACATCGAGGACTCGGCCCGCACCCTGGCCCGCTACCTGCGCCCGGGCGCGACCGTGGCGCTGGAGTCGACCACCTACCCGGGCACCACGTCCGAGCTGGTGGCGCCGCTGCTGGAGGAGGGTTCCGGTCTGATCGCCGGGGTCGACTTCCACCTCGGCTACAGCCCCGAGCGCATCGACCCCGGCAACCGGGAGTGGAACCTGGTCACCACCCCGAAGGTGGTGTCCGGCATCAACCCGGCGTCGCTGGCGATGGTGCAGGCGTTCTACGCGTCGGTGGTGGAGAAGACCGTCCCGGTCTCCGACCCGAAGGTCGCCGAGCTGGCCAAGCTGCTCGAGAACACCTTCCGGCACGTCAACATCGCCCTGGTCAACGAGCTCGCGGTGTACGCCCACGACCTCGGCATCGACGTCTGGGAGGCGATCGGCGCCGCCAGCTCCAAGCCGTTCGGCTACATGCGGTTCGTCCCGGGACCCGGCGTCGGCGGCCACTGCCTGCCGATCGACCCGTCCTACCTGTCGTGGCGGGTGCAGCGGACCCTCGGCCAGAGTTTCCGCTTCGTCGAGCTGGCCAACGACATCAACAACCACATGCCGGACTACGTCGTACGCCGTCTGGTCGCCGCCCTCAACAAGCGCCGCAAGGCGGTCAACGGGTCGCGGATCCTGCTGCTCGGCCTGGCCTACAAGAAGAACAGCGGCGACGCCCGCGAGTCGCCGGCCCGCCGGGTCGCGTCGCTGCTGCTGGACATGGGCGCCGAGGTCCGCGCGGCCGACCCGCACGTGATCGAGGACGCCCACGTGGACAGCCGGGTCGGGATGGTCGCGCTCACCGCCGACCAGATCGCCGCGGCCGACGCCGTGGTGCTGCTCGCCGACCACGACGACTTCGACCTGGACCTGGTCCTGGAACACGCGCCCTACGTGCTGGACACCAGGCATCGCCTGACCGGCCCGACCGTCGAGTCGCTGTAGGAGAAAGAGGAGACCGTGCGCCTGATCTGGAATGCTCTCAACCGGCTGACCGCCCTCGGAATGCTCGTCCTGCTGGCGCCGGTGATCCTGGCCGTCGCCGCCTGGATCCGGATCGCCGACGGGAAGGGTGTCCTCTTCGTCCAGGACCGGGCCGGCAAGGACGGCGTCCCGTTCCGGATGCTGAAGTTCCGCTCGATGGTCCACAACTCGGTCGCGATGAGCGCCCAGCTCGGCATCGACGACCCGTTCGGCCTGGTCGAGAACGACCCGCGGATCACCAGGTGCGGGCGGTTCCTGCGCCGGACCAGCCTGGACGAGCTGCCCCAGCTGCTCAACGTGGTGTCCGGCCGGATGAACCTGGTCGGCCCCCGCCCGGACGTGCTGCCGCAAGTCGCCTGCTACTCGCCGGAGGACGCCCGCCGTCTCGAGGTGAAACCCGGCATCACCGGCTGGGCGCAGGTCAACGGCCGTGACGACATCGACTGGGCGCAGCGGTTCGTGCTGGACCGCTGGTACGTCGACAACTGGTCACCGGCCCTCGACCTGAAGATCATCTGGCGGACCGCGGTCACCCTGAACCGCGAGGAGCCCCCGGTCCACGTCGACCAGATCAACATCACCCGCCAGAAGTCGGTCCAGGACGATGCGGAAGTCAGCCGTGCCGCCTGAGATCGGCTCGGAGTTCCACTGGGACCCGGCCGCCCTGCTCGATCCTGAGCAGGGCGGTCTGCCCCGGTGGCTGCCCGGTCATGAACTGTTCGCCACCGGCGCCGGCGCGCTCAGCAGCCTGCTGCGCGCGCTCGCTCCGGCCGGCCGGCTGCACGTGCCGAGCTACTTCTGCATGGGCGTCGCCGAGTTCCTCGCCCGGCAGATCCCGGTCACCTTCTACCGGCACCTGCCGGACGACGGCCCGCGCTGGGAGACGCTGCGGGCCGCCGACGGCGACGTCGTCCTCGCCCAGAACCTGTTCGGCCGGGAGGAGGGCACCGCCTGGCACAACTGGGCACGCGCCCACCCCCGGGTCACCGTGATCGAGGACCACTCGCACGACCCGTTCAGCGACTGGGCGCGGACCAGCACCGCCGCCTACGCGGTCGCCTCGCTGCGCAAGACCCTGCCCATCCCGGACGGCGGCCTGCTCTGGTCACCGTCCGGGCTCGACCTGCCGCGACCCTCCGGGACCGGGCCGCAGGCAGCCGGGCTGAAACTCGCGGCGATGCTGCTCAAGGCCGCCTGGCAGGACGGCCGGCCGATCCCCCGGGACCGCTTCCGCGCCCTGCAACAGCAGGGCGAACAGCAACTTCTCGGCAGTGCGGCGGAGGCGTCGGCGGTCACCGCGGCGTTGCTGCCGCTTCTGGACATCGATGGGATACGGTCGTCGTGCGCCCGGAACGCGCAAGAGGTGTCCACGGCGCTTGGGGCCGGTGTGCTGGGCGCCGGGGGCTTCCGCGTGCAACTCGTGCTCTCCTCCGGCAAGGAACGGGACGGCCTTCTCTCGTACCTCAGCAAGGTCGGGATTTTCGCTCCTGTGCATTGGCGCCAGGACCGCAGCGGCTTCTGGAGCGGCGACGAGGAGGCCGCCGGCCTGGGCGACCGGATGCTCACGCTGCCGGTCGACCACAGATGCACCCGGGCCGATCTCGCGCGCATCGTGGAGTCGATCGAGGGATTCGCTCGCATGGATCTTTCCGGAGTCTTATGATCCGAGAGTGACTTGCCGGTCCACGCAGCGTGATCTTGTGGGAGGTGTGCGATGACCTCCATGAGCTGGTTCGCACTGGGGATGGCCGTTTTCGGCGCCTTCAGCTACGCGACCGGGTCGATCCTCCAGGCGATCGGCGCCAAACGCAGCCACAGCACGGCCAGCACCCTGGGTCATCCGCTCTACCTGATCGGCATCGTCTTCGACATCATCGCCTGGATCGGCGCGATCGTCGCCCTCCAGCACCTGGCCGTCTACGTCGTCGAGTCGGTCCTGGCCGGCTCGCTGGCCGTGACCGCGGTCGCCGCCTGGCTGTTCCTCGGGTCGAAACTGCGCCCACGTGACGTCGTCGCGATCGTCTGCACCACCTGCGCCCTCGGCGTTCTCGCGCTCTCCGCCGGCCAGCAGCACGAGATGCTGCCGTCCACCCAGGTCCGCATCGGTCTCGCGTCCGCGCTGGTGCTGCTGTGGGTGCTCGGTTACGGCGCGACGAAGACCGGCCGCCCCGGCCTGATCGCCGTGATCGGCGGTTTCTCCCTCGGCGGCGCCGCCATCTCCGGCCGGGCCCTCCAGTTCCCCGAGGAGGAGATGCGCTCGTTCACCACCGGCGCCGTCGCCGTCATCACGGAGCCGGTCCTCTGGACGATGATCGCGTTCGCCCTGACCGGCATGCTGCTGTATGCCAGCGCGTTGCAGGGCGGCGAGGTCGGCCGGGTGACAGCCGTCCACTGGACCGGCGAGGTGGTCCTCCCGTCGATCATCGCCCTGACCCTGATCGGCGACACGGTTCGCGCCGGCTGGGAACTCCCCGCACTGGCCGCCGGCCTGGTCACCGTGGGTTCCGCGATCGTGCTGGCCTCCGCCCCGGCCGCGGTGGCCCCGGCCGGCGACGACCCGGTCCCGGTCCACCTGCAGGCGGGCGCCGTGGTGGTGCCGCCCCCACGGGCCGGCGCCCTGCTCCCCGCCGAGGCCTGGCGCCTGTCCATTCCCGCCGAGGCCTACTGGCCGGCCCTGCAACCGCCGCTGGTCCGTGGATACGGTTCGTTCAGATGGTTCGGGGCGGCGGCCGCGCCCCAGCCACTGTGGGTGCCGCCCGACCGGACTCTGGCCGCACCCGACGCCATCCCGGCCTGGGCGGGCCCTCAACTCCCCGACTCCCGGACCGCCCCGGCCACCGGCGCCCAGCCGGTCCTGCACCGCCCCCGCCGCCTGCCGTCCCCACGCCACGCGGCCCTCCCACCATCCCACCGCTCCGGCAAATCCGCCGCCTGACCACCACCCATCCGCGGCCCCACCTCCGCGTTCACCATCCGCCCGGCTTCTCCGCGGTTGCGTGCCGCGCCACCCCTTCTCCGCGTCCACGGCTCGCGCTACCGCCCTTCTCCGGGTCTGCGGCTCGCGCCACCGCCCTTCTCCGTGATCTTGTTGACTTCGTGCACACTCGACGTTTCGCCGTTTGGGCAGCGACGTTGCAGGTCGGGGCCGCAGCCGAAGTGAATCTCGCATTCGTCCTGGTCAGCGTCATCCCCAACGAAACTCCGCAAGATCACCGTGAGATCTAATGACCTTGGGTGCTCGCCCAGAGGCGATGCCGGGAGCGAACCGCCGAGGGCGCGCCCGCCGGCCGCAGCGATGGTCAGCGCACACGTTCGCGGATCGTGTGCGTCTGCTTCGCTCTGACGGGGACAGGCGCACACGTTGTGTTGTATGTGTGCGCCTGCCGTCGTTCCGACGAGGGTGAAATCGCACATTGCCGCATTGTGTGCCCTGGTCGTCGCCCGCCGGCGACTACGCCGGGCCGAACGCCGCCGGCCGCGTCTGGCCGCGCGCTGGCGACCACGTCGGCCGAACATCGGTGACCGCGTCTGGCGGCCGCGTTGACCCGGCTAACGTGGATCGATGCCGTCGATCCAATGGGACAATTTGCCCTATCCCGACGTGGTTTCTGCCGGAAGTCTGCGAAACGCCTGGCAGAGCACGTTCGACGGGCTCGGCCTGCGGCGGCAAGCCGAACACGTGCCGTCCCCCGGATGGTTCCGCACTGACGCAGTGGTCGAAAACGGCGACCGGCACGCGAATGTTCACCTGACGCCCGGCGAGCGAACGTTCGCCGTCGACTTCTGGACTTCGGGAATGCAGATGGCCAGCGGTTCAGCGTCCGACCTCGCCCATGTCGCCGCGGCCGTCGACGTGTTCCTCGGCGGCGCCGATCTCCGGCGACTCCACGCGGCCTGGCCGTTCGTGGAGTACCACGGCCTGGCCGAGGCCTTCGAACGCGGCCAGCCCGAGGCGATCGACTACATCTGGCGCCGAATGCTCACCGATCCACCACGTCATGGACTGCACGACTTCCTCCTGGCGGCCGCGGACGAGCCCCGGCTGCGGGCGCTGTTCCCGTTCACCAGCCACTTCGACCTCGGTTTCCGAAGATTCGTCCGCTCCCCGGAGAACCCGGTGCTGGCCTGGGTACGGCCGTTAGGCGAGGGCCACTACCTGATCGCCGGTCCGGACCGGCGCCAGTTGTACACCCCCGGCCCGATCCGCCGGACGATGTGGAACGAGGAACCGATCCCCGGGGCACTGGGCCCCGCAGCCGCCCGGGAGAGCGTCACCCTGGTCCTCACCGCCCTGGACTGGAGCGGCTGACAAGCGGGATGCCAAGTTACCGCCGGTTCCGCCGGAACCCGCCGGACGGACCCGCGGGCGCAGTAGCATCGACGGCACCCGGATGCCATGGTGGTGGTCGATATGGCTCGAAACTGGTGGTCGATCGAGATTCTGGACGGGCCACACTCGTCCGCTGCTCGATGGCGGGATGCCTACCAGGAGACCATGGTGTCGGCAGCGGTCTCCTTCGGCGCCAAGGAGTGGTCCTGGCACGTGTTCGGATGGGGTGTTCTCTTCGAGATCGCCTTCGAGTCCGAGGAGACCTGGCCGGAGTTCCTGGCGTTGCCGGCGGTGCGCGCCGCCCTGGACACGGCCCCCGACCCGGTCAACGGCCTGCTGATCTATCGCGGCCGTGGTGGCAGCGCCGGCCGGGTCCAGCCCCGTCGCCCGCGCCCGACCGCCGGCGCAGGCGCGGCCCCGATCCCGCGCGAGGAATCGCCCACCCGGCTGACCCTGGCCACCACCGAACCGGCTCCCACCACAGCCGGCCTCCGCGCCTGATTCCCTATCGGGGATTTGTTGTCAAGTGCGGGTCTGCTTGACGGTCGGTGAGGGTGCCGGGGAGGATTTGTGTGGGGAAGGTCGCCTCGTC
>NZ_JBEZXU010000083.1:0-49755 GCF_040638175.1 Actinoplanes sp. NPDC026670 | reverse complement strand
CCACCCGTTACGACAAGCTCGCCGTCCGGTTCGAAGCCACCGTCATCATTGCCATCATCGACCAGTGGCTCCGAGCAATGTGAAACACGGCCTAGCGGGAACGGCTCTTGTCCTGCTTCCACGACAGCGGGCCGGGCAGGTCGACGCGGTGCGCCCGGGTCTTGGAGTTCCACGACCAGCGGCCGATCTTCAGGCTCCACGACGAGTAGCCGTTCTCGGTGAAGTTCAGCACCAGCGGACCGATCTTCTTCCGGCTGCGGTAGACGATGCCCATCGGAACCTCTCCCATCTAGTTTCTGATGGACCCGACGATTCCCGATGGGGACGATCCACAAACGTCAGCGTGGCTGCCAGGCGTCCGGGCGGGTGGTCAGCTTGCGCACATGCGCCGGCATCCGCCCGCTGATCAGCTCGGCGAGACTCACCTCGTCGAGCACCTCACGGACCGCCGCACGCACCGCCACCCAGAGGTTCGGCAGGTTCTCCGCCGCGCCCGTGTACTGAGTCTCCTCCGGACGGAGGCCACGCACACCGGCCAGCGGGCCGTCGACGGCCCGGATGATCTGGCCGATCGTCACGTCCCTCGGTGGGTGCGACAGCGTGTATCCGCCCTCGGCACCGCGTTGCGCCCGGACCACGCCGGCACGGCGCAGATCGGCGAGCACTGCCTCGAGGAACTTCCGAGGCATGTTCTGGTCTTGGGCAATGGCCTGGGCGGACATCAGTGCGGGGTAGGCCTGCGCCAAACTGAGGGCGGCCCGGACCGCGTAGTCACCGCGCGCGGAGATCTGCACCTGACTATCATGCCCCGCCCGCGCATCCCGGATGCACATACCCCAGGGAGTTATGGGAATTCGGGTTCAGTCGACGGCCTGTCGCTGACCGGGAATGCCTCCGTCCGGCCCGGTCGCATACCGCCCCCGGAACTGTCCCGGGCTGAGCCCGGTCTCCCGGTGGAAGAAGCGGCCGAAGTTCGTCGGCTCCCCGAAACCCAGGATCCGGCCCACCTCGGCGACCGACAGCGGCGTCGCGGCGAGCAGGCGGCGGGCCTGCAGCGCGACCCGGTCGTCGACCACCTGCTTGGCGGTACGGCCGGTCAGCGCCAGACTGGCCCGGGTGAGGGTACGCACCGAACAGCCCAGCTCAGCCGCATAGTCCTCGACCCGCCGGGTGTGCGGATAACCCTCCTCCAGCCGGCGCTGGAACCGCTCGAAGGTCCGGCCCTCGACGTGACCGGCCGGATCGAGCAACGGCTCCAGGACCCGCAGGCGCAGGAGCACCGCGGCCAGCTGATGTCGCAGCATGGCGGCGGCGACCGGCCCGGTGTCGCCGTCGGCGTCCGCGCTCAGATGGGTGAAGGCGGCCCGGAGCGCGTCCGGACCGGGCAGGGACAGCGGCCGTGCGGCCGGACCGGACGGATCGTCCGGCACCAGCTCCGGTAACTCCTCCGGCCCGAACAGGCCACGCCGGAAGAGGATCGTCGCCGTCTCCCCTTCTCCGGGTGACCGGCCTTCTCGGGATGGCTGGCCTTCCCCGGGTGGGCGGCCTTCTCCGGGTGGGCGGCCTTCTCCGGGTGGCTCGCCGAACCGCACCGCCTGCCCCGGACGGATCCAGAGCATCGTGCCCGGCCCGCAGAGGTGTTCGGTGAAATCCACCTCGGCGAGCAGCGGTCCGGTGACGGTGAGGACGAGAGCATGACTGTCCAACAGGCCGGTGGCGGCGCCTGGCGCCACCGGCAGGGCGCAGCCGCCGATCCCCGACCAGTCCGGTGGGAGACGGGTGGGCGCCGGCTCGGTGTGTTGAATGAGTGCTGACATCGCGCCTGACGGTAGTCGTCGATGGGTGCTTGCGCATCCACTAGCGCACCGACTGAGGTAAATGTCCGATTTCAAGCTCGGTATTCGCTATACGTCCGATTCCGATCCCTTTTCGGAGATCGATTATTTTTTCGGGTATAAAGGGCGACCCGCACGGACCGGCAGTGTCCGTGCGGGTCGCCCTGACTCGCTGATGTCGCCGACGGCTAGCGCCCCGCCAGCAACCTGTTGACTGCCGCGTCGACGTCCAGGTGGTCGGACTCGCGACCGCGGGGCACCACCACGTAGGTGCGCCGCAGGAAGCGGACCAGGACGCTGCGCGGCACCTCGAACAGCGCGTTCCCGTCCGGCGACGAGAGGGCCAGCGCGACGAAATCGCCCCGCGGAGTGGCCCACGGCCACACCCGGACGTCGCCGATCCCGGCCGGCTCGTCGAGCCCGGTCACGAGGAGCTCCCGCGCGAAGGACCAGCTCACGGCTTCCCCACCGGCTGATTCTGCGTGGAACAACACATGAACCGCATACGGGTCGGCTGGGTCGTACCGCAGACTGGCGCGTACCGGCAGTGCCGTCGCGTCAGGCGCTACGAGCCGCAGCGAGGTTTCGACCTCGACGGTCGTTGGACGAATGGTACTCATGGACGAACTCCCCCCGGCACCGCTGCGAGGCTGGTGAACCCCGCGGTTCCCATACTCAGGTGATCCTTGTAGTTACGCTCCGCCATACGCTGATCTCACCCAGTAGTGGGAAGGCGGTTCCGAAAACCCTTCCGCGCAGGACGTAAAGCGATATCTTGTCCTGTTCTGCCCAAGTACTCGGTTCCGCCAGGCATCAGTGGTCCAGCAGTTGACTTACTCCGGTAACGTCCATTCCTCCCGGGTAGTGACGGGGCTCCCGGACACTGGGGGATGAAATGAACCTAAAACCGGACGACGGGGTTCTCAGACGTGCGTGTGCTTGACCGTATTCGGTCCAACTCCACCGGCCGCCTGGCCCTCAAGATCGGCGTCGGCATCGTCGGCGGCCTGGTGGTCGCCATCGGCATCATCCTGATCCCGTTCCCCGGCCCCGGCTGGGCGATCGTGATCCTCGGCCTCGCGATTCTGGCCGTCGAGTTCCACTGGGCCCGGGGCGTGCTCGCCTTCACCAAACGTCACGTCCAGAGCTGGACCCACTGGATAGCCCGCCAGTCCCTGCCGATCCGCGCCCTGATCGGCGTGGTCGGCATGCTCTTCATCAGCGCGGTGGTCTGGGCAAGCGTGAAGGTGAGCATGGACGTCGACCTGATCCAGGTAAGTCTGGACTGGTTGCGGACCCGCTGACCCCCTGGTTCGCAAACCGGTGGTGGCGTCTAGTAGAGTTCCATCTCGTTGAGGGCGATTAGCTCAGCGGGAGAGCGCTCCGTTCACACCGGAGAGGTCACTGGTTCGATCCCAGTATCGCCCACGCGTTTGGTGGGTCGGCGGTTTGATCGCTGACCCTGCTCATCGGCTCCCACCTGTTGGTGGGAGCCTTTTTGCTCCCCTGGTAACCACGGACACGCTTCCCGGCCGTTACGGCTGGCGGGGCTCGCTCACTGAGGATTTTCGGGGGGCCAGAACTGCACCAGGATCGACGCCGTGTTCAGGTCGTCCGGCGCGGCGGGAGGATCGGTGCGCCAGGCCAGGCGGGTTCGCCATCGGCCCGCTGGTAGGCGATAGACGTCGGATCGTCTGCCCATGGTGATCTGGTCGATCCCGAGCACGCCGGACGGGAGATCCATTTCGATGACCTCGGAGCGCTGCCAGCCAGTCGGATCGAAGTCGGCCGGACCGTCCCAGGTCTCCAGCCTCAGGTGGCCGTCGAACACCACCTCGTCGTCGACGTTGTGGAGGTACACATTGCCGGGCGTAGTCGCCAGCCACGGACCGCTCCTGCCCTCGAACGGTGGCTTGGGGTCGTCATCGCAGGTCACATCGAGGATTCCCACCCGCCGGTAGTCGATGGTGACGAGAACTCGCGCAGAATCCGTCAACGTCGGCAAGTGATCCCCCTCAAACCGCAACTCTCGCACGCCCCGTAAGTCTCGGGGGGCGGCGGCTCGCCACGGGCCCTCCGTAGAACTCAGAAGATGGTCACGGTGTAGGAGACGGCCCCGTGCAGGACAGGCACCTCATACGGGCTTTTCCGCTGGCCGAGGAACTGGTAGCTGGAGTTGAAGAAGTTGAAGTTGACATACCCCTTGAACCAGTACTCCCAGACCGTGTTACAGCGACCCCAGGTCGTGTCGTACGTCGTCAGGGGGTACACCGGTGTCTTGACCCAGTTGTTGTCCTGGTTCGTACCTTCGATCTGGAAATACGCGATGTCCCAGTGCTGGTTACGGACGCACAACTCGACATGCTGACCGTTGACGCCGGCCAGGGCAGGTGACGCCGGGACGGCCACGGTGAAGGCGCCGGCCAACGCGACGGCACTGGCCGCCCCGGCCAAGAGCCGCTTGAACGACTTTCGCATGGTTACCCTTCCAATTGCGTGGATCTCCAGCGTCGAACCCCGATGTCCACTGCCGGTCGACGTGTGATTGACGGCAGCAGGCTCGCGCCGCCGGCCCGTTGTGTCCGGGGCGGCCTCGAAGGACCCCCGATCGCCCCTCGGCGCATTCATGATCTTGCAAGATGTCATCGGGGATGTTTTGATCTGTCGCCCGGTCGCTGCTGAATGCCAGCTACCAGCGATCGGGATCCCGTTGTCGCGGTGGGCCGGCGGGAGCGATCGCACGGGGAGAGTCAAAGTCGAGATGTCGGCACCACCCATGACCAGGTCGGCCCCAGTTGGGCCGGTGTCCACACCAGCTGAGCGACCGCAGCGCGGACAGCGGCTCGTGGCGCTGGACGGCATGCGGTTCATCGCCGCTCTCGCTGTCATCGCCGCCCACTTCGTCGGCCTGAACCACAAGGCTTGGCAGCTCAGCAGCAAGGCGACGTTTCCCGAGATCCACTACTGGTCCGTCTATGGGATCTTCGGGGTCGAGTTCTTCTTCCTGATCAGCGGCTTCGTGATCTGCATGAGCTGCTGGGGGCGGTCGGTCGGGGACTTCTTCGTCTCCCGGATCGTTCGTCTCTACCCGGTGTACTGGGCAGCGATCCTGTTGATCGCCGTCACCCAGATCTACTTCCCCAAGCCGGGAACGGTGCCGCCCGGCGTCGGCACGATTCTGGTCAACCTGAGCATGTTCAACACGCCCGCGATGGCCCCCGGCATGACCGTGGTGTTGTGGACGCTCTGGCAGGAGATGCGGTTCTACCTGCTCTTCAGCCTGGTGGTCTGGCGCGGCCTGACCTATCGCCGGGTGACGATCTTCTGCCTGCTGTGGCTGGTCGGCTCGTTCGTCGCCAACAGCGGCGACGACAAGACACTCAAGGTCATCTTCCAGCCGGACTACGCCCAGTACTTCATCGCCGGCATCGCCATCTACCTGATGCACCGCTTCGGACCCACCATGCTGACGTGGGGCATCGTCATCTGCTGCTGGGCGCTGTCGATGTTCGCCGTTCAGCACCGGGTGACGGAGAACATGGGAGTGATGGGGCGCAAGGACCTGGCCTGGTGGCCGGCTCAGGTCATCGTCACCGGTTGCTTCCTGATCATCATCGCGCTGGCACTCGGCTGGTTCAGCTGGGTCCGCGGCCGATGGATCATCACGCTGGGCGCCATGACGTACCCGATCTATCTCATCCACCACGTCGTCGGCGTGACGATCATCCGGGAACTCTCACCGACGATCGCGCCCATGCCGCTGCTGATCGGTACGACACTGGTGATGATGCTGCTCGCCTGGCTGATCCATCGATGCGTGGAGAGGCCTCTCGTGCCGATCCTCAAACGCGGGTTGACCAAAGCGGTCGCCGAAATGAACGGCCACGGCGACCAGCTGCGTAAACGCGACCGCACCGAACCGCCCGATCCTGACCCCGCACATTCGCCCGCGGCCCCTGACGTGATCTCGGCCGGATCGAAGGATCATGAGGGGAGGCCGACCGATGGCCTTCTGGGCCGGGGCGAATACCTCGCCGCCGAGGGAGCGACGAGACAGTAGAACCAGCGCTTCTCTGGTCCCTGGGTGACGTCTCCGAGATTCGGATCGACTCCTGTCATCGGCCGCATCTATAGTCCCCGGCATCGATCATGGGGGACCGAAGATGAAGAATCGACCATGGGGTACGGGCGCGGCCGCGCTGACGGCTGGTCTGCTCCTGGCGGCCTGTCAGGCGCCGGATCCGGCCGGGCCCGTTTCCCCGCAGACGTCCGTGGCGCCGCCGGTGTCGGTGGCGCCGTCCACCAACGGCGTCGACACCGCCGCTCCGGACCAGACGTTGAAGCAGGCCCAGACCCTGCTGCGGGAGGCGACCTCGTTCCGTTTCGACGGCTGCCGCGGCCGTCGCATCGACGGGCCCTGGTCCTGCGCCGAATACCGCAGCGCCGGCGCCGACTTCGTCGGCACCCTGAAGCCACACGAGGACAGCTCGGCGAAGGGCCGGGCCGAACTCCTGTCGGTCGGCGGCCGGTACTACATCCGACCGAACGCGGCCTGGTGGGACGAGGCCTTCGGCAAGACCGTGGACAAGGCCGGGGCCGCCGCGATCGTCAAGCACGTGGGCGGCCGGTGGGTCGACACGGCCAGGGTTCCCTCCTACGGCGCCGTGTTCCGCCCGGCGGCGGTCATCGCCGACCTGGACGGCATCGACACGATCGTCAAAGGTGGACCGACCGAGTTCGCCGGCCAACCCGCCTTCACCTTCGGCATCGAGAAGAGTTCCGACTCCCTCATCGTCGCCGCGACCGGCGAGCCCTACCCGGTCCGGCTCAACATGTTCACCACCGAGGCCGACCTCAGCGACTTCGGCGCCATACCTCCGAGAATCGAAGCACCCCGCCCCGGCTCGGTCGTGGACCTGATGAGCGTCCTGGTCTGGGCCGCCAGCAGGTGAACAGACCTTCGTGATTCTGGGCGCGGGCTGGGCCGAGGTTCAGCGGCGAAGCCATTCCAGCAGGTCGGGCTGGGTGAGCCGGGCCAGGCGTTCCTCGTACCCGGCCCGGTCGTCCGCACCGAGCACGACATCACCGGGCCGCACCTGCACCGGCCGCGCGCTGCGACCCAGCCTTCACCGGTGAGGACCACGTGGAAGCCCGTGCCGGTGCGGGCAGCCGGTCAACAGCGCCGTCTTTAACGGTCGTCTCAGATTCGCTCGGTACGAATTCGGCCTCAGACAAGCGATCCAACGCGTGTGCAGGAGGCCTTTGATGACAGTCAACGCCGTACCGTCCAGGAAAGCGCCGCCCGGCCGGTGGGTGCCGTGGCTGGTGATCGGCTTGTGGGTGGCGCTGGCGGCGGTCATGGTGCCGTTGAGCGGAAAGTTGAGTTCGGTCACCACCGACAAGGCCGTGGACACCCTGCCGGCCGGCGCCGAGTCGACCAGGGTGGCGGTGCTGGAGGACAGCCTCCCCGGCGGTGAGGACAACACGTTCGTCTTCGTGTATCACCGCGCCGGCGGCATGACCTACGCCGACCGCACGACTGTCGAACGCCACCACGACGCCCTGGCCAAGCGGTACCCGGCGAAGGCAGCGGCCGGTGCGGACGACGAGGGCCCGCCGACGCGACTCTCCGCCGACGGCGAGGCGATGATGTTCACCCTCGACGTGAGCACGACCTACGGCGCACCGGAGGCCATCGTCGGCCCGCTGCGTGAGGCCGCGAAGGACCGCCCCGCCGGCCTGGAGCTCGAGGTGACCGGGCCGGCCGCGATCGACGGGGACATGGACGCCGTCTTCGACGGCATCGACCTGCAGGTCTTCCTCACCACCGTCATCGTCGTCACGGTCCTGCTGATCCTCACCTACCGCAGCCCGGTGCTGTGGCTCGTCCCGCTGGTGGTCGTGGGCGCGGCCGCGCTGACCTCGATGGCGACCGTCTACCTGCTCGTCAAGGGTTTCGGCATCGTGGTCAACGACCAGAACTCGGCGTTGCTGACGATCCTGGTGTTCGGCGTCGGCACGGACTACGCGCTCCTGCTCATCGCCCGATACCGGGAGGCGCTGCACCACCACGAGAACGTCCGGGTCGCGATGGCCCACGCGCTTCGCGGCGCGGCGCCGGCCATCGTCGCGTCCGCGGCCACCGTGGTCGCCGGCCTGCTCTGCCTGCTCGCCGCCGACCTGAACAGCACCAGCGGGCTGGGCCCGATCGGCGCAGCCGGCATCCTGTGCGCGCTGGTGGCCATGTTGACGCTGTTCCCGGCGGTGCTCGTGGTGCTCGGCCGGCGGATCTTCTGGCCGGCCATCCCGCGGTTCAGCGCGGCTGTGCAGGAGAAGCCGGGGCTGTGGGGACGGCTCGGCACCGCCATCAGCCGCCGCCGATGGCTGGCGACGCTCGGCTCGTTCGGAGTCCTCGGCGTGCTCGCCATCGGGCTGACCGGCAACACCGGCGCTCTGCGGGAACAGGACCAGTTCCTGTCCGCCCCGGAATCGGTCACCGGCTTCACCGTTCTGCGCCAGCACTTCCCGGAGCTGGGCGGCCAGCCGATGACGATCTTCACCCAGCCGGCGTACCAGGATCGGGTGGTCGACGTCGTCAGGAGCGTTCCCGGCGTGGCGGTGGCCGTCCCGGGCCAGATCAGCGGCGGCTGGGCCGACATCTCCGTGTTTCCGGCCGACGCGCCGGACACCGCCGCGGAGTACGAAACGATCAAGCGGGTACGCGCCGCCGTGCACGCGGTGAACGGGGCGCAGGCGATCGTCGGCGGGCCGAGCGCGGAGAACCTCGACACCGAGGCGACCACCACCCGTGACGAGAAACTGGTGATCCCGCTGGTGCTCGTCGTCGTCCTGATCGTTCTCGGGCTGCTGCTCCGGGCGATCGTGGCCCCGCTGGTCCTGATGGCGACCGTGGTCGTGTCGTTCGCCGCGGCCTTCGGCGGCAGCGTGTTCGTCTTCGAGACGGTCCTGGGGTTCCAGGGTGTCGACTACTCGGTGCCGCTGCTGGCATTCCTGTTCCTGGTGGCGCTCGGCGTCGACTACAACATCTTCCTGGCCAGCCGGGCCCGGGAGGAGACCGTGCGTCTCGGCACCGCAGAGGGCATGCTCAAAGCCCTCTCCGCCACCGGTGGCGTCATCACCTCGGCAGGCCTGGTCCTGGCGGCCACGTTCGCGGTGCTAACCACACTTCCGCTGGTGATGCTGATCGAGGTCGGGTTCCTGGTCGCCTTCGGCGTGCTGCTCGACGCCCTGCTGGTGCGGTCGATCCTGGTGCCCTCTCTCACCCTGCTGATCGGCCGGCGGATCTGGTGGCCGAGCCGGCTTTCCCAGCCGGCGGCCGAGCCGCCGAACGGGGCACGGCCGCTCATCGACGACGAGGAGTTCGCGTTGCAACGGTGAGCGCGGCGGCACGGACGAGATCCGGGACGGGGACCCTCCCCGTCCCGGATCTCGTCATCGGCCTGGCAGTGCGGGTCAGCGCACCGCCGTGTCATCACCGGCGGTGAGCCGCGCGGTCGGTGCGGTCGGGGCCGCGGCCGGAAGGGAGACCCGGAGCAGCGCGCCACCGCGTGCCGAGCGGGCGACGGCGGCCCGGCCGCCGTGGGCGTCGACGACCCGCTGCACGATCGACAGCCCGAGACCGGATCCGGGCAACGCCCGGGCGCTGTCGGCGCGGTAGAACCTGTCGAACACTCGTGGCACGTCGGCGTCGTCGATGCCCGGCCCGGCGTCGTCGACCTCGAGCACCGCCGACGCGCCCTCGGCACGGAGCCGGACCTGGACCGGCTGGTCCGCGGGGGACCACTTGCCGGCGTTGTCGATGAGGTTGAGCACCGCCCGCCGGAGTGCGGCGGGACGCCCGCTCACCCACACGGAGCTCACGTCGAGCGCGACCTCGAGCTCGGGCATGCGGGAACGCGCCTGGGTCGCGGCGGCCACCACCACGTCGGCGAGGTCGAGCAGCCCGGTGCTCTCGTCGCTGACGTCACCGCGTGCCAGGTCGGTCAGTTCGGCGGCCAGGGTGCTCAACTCGGCCACCTGAGCGCCGAGATCGTTGAGCAGCCGAGTCCGGCTCTCCGCCGGGAGGGCGGTGTCGAGGGTGCCGCGCCGGTCGAGCCGGACCAGCAGTTCGATGTTGAGGCGCAGGCTGGTGAGCGGGGTCTTGAGTTCGTGGGCGGCGTCCTCGGCCAGCAGCCGCTGGGCCTGCCGGGATTCCCGGAGCGCGGCGAGCATGTCGTTGATCGCCTGGATCAGCCGCCGAATCTCGCCACCGCCCTCATCCGGGATGCCGGCGTCGAGGTCCCGGGTGCTCGCGACACGTACCGCGGCGGCGGTCAGCCGGTCGATCGGCGCCAGTCCGGTCCGGGCCACGGTCCGCCCGACGAGGGCGCCCCCGACCACGCAGAGCAGCCCGATCAGCAGCATGCCCAGCCCGAACCGGTTGATCGGGCTGTCGTCGGCGACGTGGGCCACCTGTACCGCGCCGTCGCCCGCCCGCAGTGTGTAGATGCGAAAGCCGTCGTCGTCGCTGTCCATCGACTCCATCAGGTCGGCTGACTCGCCCCGCGCCACCCGGCCGGCGTGCTCGCTGACCGGGGGCAGCGCGGGTTGACCGGCCGGAGTCCGGGTCGAGCCGTCGGGCAGGATGACCCGCACCAGCCGGCCGGATCCGGGATACGGCGGCAGCTGAACCTGGGCCAGACCGGCGTGCTCCGCGGTCGCCGCCAGGACGCGGGAGTCGGCACGCAGCTGATTCTCGGCGGTGTCCTGCAGCTCCCAGTCCAGGAGCTCACTGGCCACCTGGAAGGCCACGAACACGCTGACCGCGATGGCCGTCGCCGCGATCACCGTCATCCGGGTCCGCAGGGACCGCCGCCGCCACCATCGGCTCAGCCTGCTCACGGAGGAGTCTCCCGCAGCGTGTAACCCAGGCCGCGCAGGGTGTAGATCAATCGCGGCTCACCCTCGGCCTCCATCTTGCGGCGCAGGTAGCTCACGTACACCTGGAGGTTGTTGGCCGTGGCGCTCATGTCGAAGCCCCAGATGGCCTCGAACAGCGCGTCGCGCGTCAAGACCCGGGTCGCGTTGCGCAGGAGAACCTGCAGAAGGGCGAACTCGGTCCGGGTCAGTCGCAGCGGCCGCTCGCCCCGCCATGCATCGAACCGATCGGGATCGAGCCGGACGTCGGCGAACGACAGGATCTGCGACTCCCCGTCGGCCGGTGAGCGACGGCGCAGCAGCGCCCGCACCCGGGCCAGCAACTCCTCGGTGGCGAACGGCTTGGGCAGGTAGTCGTCGGCGCCCGCGTCCAGCCCGGTGACCCGGTCGGAGACCTGGTCACGGGCGGTCAGCATCAGCACCGGCAGATCCCGGCCCGCGGCCCGCAACCGCCGGCAGGTCTCCAGCCCGCCGAGGCGCGGCATCATCACGTCGAGGATCAGCAGATCCAGCGTGTCACCGCCGGCCCCGGCGACCCCGTCGAGCACGGCGAGACCGTTGGCGACGGTGCTGGTGTCGTAACCCTCGACCTGGAGCACCCGCTCCAGCGACTCACGGATGGCGGCGTCATCATCGGCGATCAGGATCCGCACGTCGGCCCGCCTCTTCAAGTCGATGCTTTGCCGCTCATTCTCCCCGGTCAACCTGAAGCCAGTATTAGAGCCGTCGCCGAGCCCCGTCTGCCGGTGCCGAACGCTTCGGGCTGGGCACCGCGGTGTCGCGCAGGCCCGGCAGCGCCATGCTGACCTGCTCATTCCGTTTGCCGGTGCGCTGCCCTCAAATGCGGTACGAACAGGCAAAACCCCATCTCGGGTCGGGACACAAAGCCAGGGCCTCCTCCGGCTGAGGTCGCCCAACCCCCGAAGGAGGCAGCAGGAACATGCGCATTTCGCCAGCCCACGCGGCCCAGGACCGCACGCCCCGGCGACGCCGTATGCGCAAGCCGCTGCGGACTGCCATGTCGGTCGTCGTGGCGGCGACGCTCGGCCTCATGTCGGCCGTCGTGGCCGCCGCGCCCGCCCCAGCAGCGCTCAACGACGTCCTCACCATCCCGGATGCCGGCGGCTACGAGGGCCATTACGTCACTTTCACCCTTACCTACTCCGGGTCAACGGCAGCAACGGTCGACGTAACGGCTTTCGGAGCACCAGACGAGGGCACCGCTGTGGCAGGCGCATCAACCGCAGCCGGGTTCCCGGTGGCCGGCGCCGATTTCGTCAACGGCACCGGCCTGATTTCCTCGTCCTTCAATCCCAGCACTCGAACCATCGTGTTCCCCGCGTCGAGCGCCGGTTCGCCCAGCACGGCGACGGTGAACGTCGTGACTGGTGACGATGCCGACACAGCCGACGAGAGTTTCACCCTGCACGCCGCCCTCGCCGGCGGCTCGGAGGTCACGGCGACCGGCACGATCTGGGCACTTCCGAGCGTGATCCCGAGCTTCACCTACTCGGCACCGGCCACTGTGCCGGAAGGGCAGCCGTCCGTTACCGTCACGGCCACCCTGAGCCAGGCCCAGCCACACGACATCACCATTCCGATCACCACGGGACCTGGAGCGGCGCCGGTGGCGACCTCGACCGGGGGAGTGCATCGTGACTATACGGAGTTGCCCGCCGGCACAAAGATCAAGATTCCGGCCGGCCGGGCGAGCGGTTCCATCGACATCAGCCTTTGGGACGACAGCGTCTATGAGGGCCCTACTCAGAATCTCAAGGTGATCACCGGGACGCTTGTCGGCGTTACCGGACCCGGCGCAGTGGAAATCGGCCTCACTGACAACGAGTCCATGCCGACCGTGAGCATCGGTGACGCTCCCGCCGTTCTGGAGGGGGCGAAGTCGGTCTTCCCCATCACTCTCTCGTCGCTTTCCGATGCGGCGGTGACGGTCACTGTCACGACCGTGAGCGGTGCCGACACCAGCGGATCATATGGCGCCACCAAGGGTTTGGATTTCACCGCTCCAGCCGCCAGCGTGAAGTTTCCGGCGCTGAGCCGGACAGCCGAATTGACCGTGTCCACCACCGCCGACAACGATGTCGAAGGCACCGAGACGTATACAGCGACCCTCAGCAATCCGGTCAATGCGGCGCTCAGCACACAGCAGACTGCGACCGGCACCATTCTCGACGACACGACCAAGCCGATCGTGACCTACCTCGCGCCGAACGCCGCCATGAACGGCGCGGCCTACGTCCCGGGTGACCTCGTCAATACCTTCGTCGAGGGTGACGCGGAGGAACGGTCCACGTTCATCAACCTGTCCGTCGCCGCCACGACGAGTCAGGTCCCGGTTCAGCTCGCGTACAGCTTCGTCAAAGGCACTGCCACACCCGGCGTCGACTACCGCGGAGCGGCCGGCGCCTTCACCGTCCCGGTCGGCGCGGGGGAGACCACCTTGCAGATCCCGGTCACGATCATCGGTGATCGGATCGTCGATCGCGACGAGACCTTCAGTGTGGCGTTGAGCAGCCCGAACGGCACGGTCAACCCGAAGTCCCTCAGTACCCCGATGACATTCGTCATCTCCGACACCGGTGACGTCCTGCCGACCTGGAGCACCGGCGACGTGTCTGTGGCCGAGGGGAACAGCGGACCGACGACAGCGCGGGTGCCGATCACGTTGAGCGGCCCGGCCAGCGCGGATGTCGCCTTCACCGCCGAAGTCGCCGACATCGCCGACGTCGCCGGGACAGACAGCACCACCGAGACCGGTGTCAGCGCCGGAGCGACGGTCGGCGACAACGACTACGATCTGCCGGCCAAGGCTGCTGTGCTCATCGCGGCCGGCAGTACGACCGGGTACCTCGACATTCCGGTCAACGGTGATGTGATCTACGAACGCGACGAGGCGTTCACGGTGCGCTTCATCCCGCCTCCGAGTGGCCTCGTCGCTGCGACCGGCACCACCGGAGTGATGCCCTTGGCCTGGGTGACGGTCAAGAACGATGACGCCGCGCCGACGGTGAGCTTCAACCAGACCAGTTCCACCGAGGGCTCGACGATCAGGATCAAGGGAACCACAGCCGGCCTCTCCCAGGCCCCGTACAGGCTCAGCTTCTCGGTCGCCCCGGTCGGCACGAACCCGGCGACCCCCACGATCGACTATCAGGTCAACCGGTTCGCCCCGGTCACGGCCACCGTGGCCCGCGGCGCTCAGGGGCCGCTCGTCCTGGACGGGGTTGCCACCGAGACGACGATCGCCGACGTTCACCTCTCTCCCGATGACATCGACGAGGCGACTGAGACCTTCGGTGTGATCGCAACCGAGACTTCGCCGGCGCCACTGGTCGGCATCGCCACGACCACCGGTGTCTACCGGATCGTCGATGATCCGGCCGATCTGCCGCCGACAGCGTCGATCGGCAATGCGACGGTGCCCGAAGGTGCGGGATCGGTCGACGTGCCCGTGTCGCTGGTCTTCACCGGCGAGACCGTCTCCTCCAGCCAGCCCTACACGTTGTCGTACCACACCCTCAACGGCCTGGCGGTCGAGCCGGGGGACTACACCGCGGTCTCCGGCACTCTCACGATCCCGGCCGGCGTCATGACGTCGACCATCAAGGTGCCGATCATCGACGACGAGTTCTTCGAGCCGGACGAGAAATTCCTGGTCAAGATAGGCATGCCGGGTCCGGCCGGTGCCACGCTCGGGGACCACACCGGTGAAGTCACCATCCAGTCGGACGATGATGCTCACGCGAAGCCGACGATTGCCGTCCCGTCGACGGTCAGGGGTGCGACGGCCGTCGTGGTCAGCGGTTCGGCCGGCGACAGCGCGGGCATCGAGCTGTGGAGTGCTCCGCTGGCCGGCGGCGACCTCGAGAGGGTGGCTACCGGCGCTGCCGACGCGGCCGGCATCTACAGCTTCAAGCGGTGGATCGGGGTGGGCACCAGATTCCAGGTGAAGTCGGCCGGGATGGAGTCCGAGGTCAAGACCGTTCGGATCACTCAGGTGCCGGTGTTCACCGCTGCTTCCAGTCGCGCGGGCAAGCTCACCCTGACCGTCAGGGGAAACCCGGCCGGCAGCAAGCAGGCCGTCACCGTGCAGCGTCTGGTGAAGGGCGCCTGGGCCAACACCTCCTGGAAGGGCGTGACCGGCAAGAACAACAAGTGGGCCGCGACGGTCAAGGCCAAGTCGAAGTCGACCTGGACGCTGCGGGCCCGCATCGCCGGTTCCGCCGAGGCCGGCGTCAACGCGGGCACCTCGAAGACCAGGAAGGTGACCATCAAGTAGGCCGTGGACCGGATCATCCGCCGACGACGGTCACCTCGGTGCCGGCGCGGCGGATGGCCTCCACTCCGGCCGGATCCGCGGTGGCGTCGGTGACCAGCATGGACACGTCGGTGACCGGGCAGATGCCGGCCAGGCAGATCTTGCCGATCTTGGAGCCGTCGGCCACCACGATCACCTGGTCGGCCCGGCGGATCATGGTGGCGTTGGTGTTCGCCTCGATCTCGTCGTGGGTGGTCAGGCCACCCCGGGCGCTGATGCCGTCGACGCCGACGACCGCGACCGCCATGTTGAGCCCTTTGAGGGCCTGGTCGGCGATGGGGCCGACGAGTTCGTACGACTGGGTGCGCGACACACCGCCCGTCATGATCAGTTTCAGGCGGGGGCGCAGGGCCAGCTCGGCGGCGATGTTGAGCGCGTTGGTGACGACGGTCAGGTCGACCCGCTCGGCGAGCAGGCGGGCCAGCAGGTGGGTGGTGGTGCCGCCGGTCAGCCCGAGGGTGAGCGGGCCTTTCGGCAGCAGGCCGGCGACGGTCTTGGCGACCAGGGCCTTCTCCTCGCGGTGCTGCCCGACCCGATAGCGGACCGGCAACTCGTAGGCCACGTCGATGGCGACGGCGCCTCCGTGCGTACGCGAAAGAAGTCTTTGATCTTCAAGAACTTGCAGGTCCCGGCGGATCGTCGCGGGCGAGACGTCGAATTCCTCGGCGAGTTGGCCGGCGTCGACCGAGCCGTGGCCGGCGACGCGCTCGAGGATGGCCGAAACCCGGTCTGCCCGGCGCAGCGAACTCATGAATCCCTCACTCGATACTGATCAAACGAACAGTCAATCTAGTTCGTTTTCAAGCGATCAGCCAGTTCATCTTGTGCGGTCTTGGCGTTAGCGCCAACAATCCGCCCATGACTGTGATCGCCTTTCTGGGCGCCGGCAGCGTGGTCTTCACCCGCGAGTTGCTGGCCGACATCCTGTCCTTCGATGAGCTGCGCGACGTGACCCTGGCCCTGCACGACATCGATGCGGAGCGCCTGGAGACCGCCGAGATGATCGCCCGGCGCACGGCTGACCAGCTCGGATGTCATCCGGTCATCACCACGTCGCTGGATCGGCGGACCGCTCTGGACAATGCCGACTTCGTGATCAACTCGATCCAGGTGGGCATGCACGAGGCGACCGTGCGCGACTTCGAGATCCCCGCGAAGTACGGGCTGCGGCAGACGATCGCCGACACACTGGGCGTCGGCGGCATCTTCCGGGCTCTTCGCACCTTTCCGATCCTGGACCGGATAGCACGCGACATCGAAGAGGTCTGCCCGGACGCGTGGTTGCTCAACTACACGAACCCGATGGCCATGAACATCGCCTACCTCGCGGCGAAAGCACCGAAGGTCAAGGCCGCCGGCCTCTGCCACTCGGTCTTCTGGACCGTCCACGATCTGGCTGAGCTGCTGGAAGTGCCCCTCGACGAGATCGACTACCTGGGCGCCGGCATCAACCATCAGTCCTGGCTGCTGCGGTTCGAACACCGCGGCGAGTCGCTCTATCCGAGGCTGGACGCGCTGCTGGAACGGGATCCGGAACTGCGGCGACGGGTACGGATGGACATGTACCGGCGGATCGGCTATTTCCCCACCGAGACCAGCGAACACTCCGCCGAGTACGTCCCGTGGTACCTGCACCACGACGAGGAGATCGCCCGCCTGCGCATCCCGGTCGGCGACTACCTGCGGATCAGCGCCGGCAACGTGGCCGAGTACCACGCCACCCGCGCCGCCCTGCTGAGAAACGAGCGCCTCGACCTGACCCGGGAGGCCACCGAGTACGCCCCGCAGGTCATCCACAGCATGGTCACCGGAGCGATGCGCCGCATCCACGCCAACGTCCCGAATCACGGCCTGATCGGCAATCTCCCGCAGGGGTACGCCGTAGAGGTCCCGTGCGTGGTCGACCGCCTGGGGATCCGCCCCGAGCAGGTCGGTGACCTGCCCGTGCAGTGCGCCGCCCTGAACCGGGGTTTCGTCAGCGTCGGCGAGTTGACGGTGCGGGCCGCGCTCACCGGCGACAAGCGGATGGTCCGGCAGGCCGCGATGGCCGATCCGAACACGGCCGCGACGCTCACGGTCGAGCAGATCTGGGACCTGTGCGACGAGTTGACCGCCGCGCACGGCGCCCTGATGCCGGAAGCGCTCATCTGAGAATGCTCGTTTGATGCTCACATCTTGTTAAGCGAGCGCAAACGAGCATAATTCTCGAGCATGAGCGACACGGCAGCCGAGATCGCCAGTCAGCCGGACGTGTGGGTGCGTGCCCTGGCCCACGCCGACCGGGCCCGTGACGAGTTGCTCGCCCCGGGCGAGCGGATGCTGGTGCTCGGCTGCGGCACCTCCTGGTTCGTCGCGCAGAGCCTTGCCGAGTTGCGTGAGCGGGCCGGTTTCGGGGAGACCGACGCGGTCTGCGCCTCCGAGTTCGTGCCCCGCCGCCGCTACGACCGGATCGTGGCGGTGACCCGGTCCGGCACCTCGACCGAGGTGCTGGACGCGTTGCGCAAGGCCGGGGCGGGAGCGCGTACGGTCGCGATCACCGCGGTCCGCGGCGAACCCGTCGACTCGCTGACCGACGGTCAGGTCGTGCTCGACTTCGCCGACGAGCGCAGCGTGGTGCAGACCCGTTTCCCCACCACCGTGCTGGCACTGGCCCGGCACGTGTTCGGCGAGGATCTCGCACCTGTCGTCGCCGACGGCCGGACCGCACTGGCCACCGACCTGCCGGCCGATCCGGCGCCCATCGAACACCTGGTCTTCCTCGGCACCGGCTGGACCGTCGGGCTGGCCCACGAAGCGGCGCTCAAGGTCCGCGAGGCAGCCCAGGCCTATTCGGAGTCGTACCCGGCCAAGGATTTCCGGCACGGCCCGGTCGCGGTGGCCGGCCCGGCCTCGCTGGTCTGGTCGTTCGGGGACACCCCGGCCGAACTGGACGACGTCGCCCGGGACGCGGGCGCCACCGCGTACCGCGACGGACTGGACCCGCTTGCCCAACTGGTTCTCGCGCAGCGTTTCGCACTCGCCATGGCCGTCCACCGCGGCCTCGACCCCGATCGCCCCCGGCTACTCACCCGATCCGTCGTGCTGACCCCTTGATGAGGTGTGTGAGATGTCCAACCTTCGGCGCGGCCGGGCATTCCGGCTGCTGGCAGGCGGCCTCGGCGCCGCGATGACGATGTCCGCCTGCATGGGCGGAACGACGGGCACCGGCAAGGACGCCGCCGCCGGCTACGACCCGAAGGCGGCCGTCGAGATCACCTGGTGGACCGGCCAGCCGGAGGAGCAGGAGAAGGTCGCTGAGCAACTGGCCGCCGAATATCACGCCGCGAACCCGAACGTCACGATCAAGGTCTCGCCCGGCGCCCCGACCACCGACGACCTGCTCACCAAGCTTTCCGCCGGGTTCGCCAGCGACAGTTACCCGGACATCTCCTACGCCTACGGCAACTGGGCCGGTGACCTGGGCGCGAGCGGCAAGGCCCAGGACCTCACGTCGTACGTTCAGGATCCGTCGTTCGGCTGGGACGACTTCCCGGCGGCGGCCCGCGAGGTGGCCACCTCGAACGGCCGGGTCATCGGCATCCCGGCACTCGTCGACAACCTGGCGCTGATCTACAACAAGAGCCTGTTCGACCGCGCCGGTGTCGCCTACCCCACCGACGACTGGTCCTGGGACGATTTCCGGGCCGCGGCCAAGACCCTGACGGACCCTTCGACGAACACGTACGGCACGGCGTACTCGGTATCCGGCAGCGAGGACACCACCTGGCACCTCTGGCCGCTGCTCTGGCAGCACGGCGGCAAGATCCTCGAGGGTGACAAACCGGCCTTCAACTCCGACGCCGGGGTGGCCGCGCTGGAGACGCTGCGGCAGATGGCCGTCGACGACAAGTCGATGTACCTCGACCAGACCGACGAGAAGTACGCGCCCCTGTTCAACAGCGGGCACGTCGCCATGATGCTGTCCGGCCCGTGGGCGCTGCTGGAATTGAAAGAGGCGAAGCTGGCGTACGGGGTGACCGACCTCCCCGGTTTCAACGGCGACCACCAGACCGTCTCCGGCCCCGACCTGTGGGTGCTGTTCGACCACGCCGACGTGAACCGGGCCGGTGCCTCCCGCGCCTTCATCAAATGGCTGACCAGCAAGGAGATCGACCCGAAGTGGAACCTCGCGGTCGGTAACCTGCCGCTGCGCACCTCGGAGAAGGATTCCGCCGAGTACGCGGCGTACGTCAAGGAGTACCCCGGCGGTGACAAGTTCTTCGCCAACCTCGCCAACGCCGAACAGGCCCGGCCGACGCTGCCCGGTTACGAGGTGCTGTCCCGCAACGTCGGCGACGCCATCGCCAAGGTTCTGCAGGGTCAGGCTCAGCCGAAGGAAGCCCTGGACGAGGCCGCCAAGAAGTCCGTCGACGCGATCACGAACTGATGGCGCTCACCTTCGCGATCCCGCGCACACCGGCTGCCGCCCAGCGCGCCCCACGGACCCGCGCGCTACAGCGGCACCTCACCGGCTGGGCCTTCGCCGGACCGGCCACCGTGATCGTCGTCGGGCTGTCGATCTTCCCGGCGGTCTGGGCGTTCTTCATCTCCCGGGCCAAGTGGAACGGCATCGCCCCGGCGACCGACGTCGGCTGGCGTAACTACGAACTGCTCGTGCAGGACCCGGACATGATCGCGGCGGCCCGGCACACCTTGCTGCTCACCGCGCTGTTCGTACCCGGATCGATCGTTCTCGGAATTCTGATAGCGATCGCACTGAACCAGAAGATCCGGCTGATCGGTTTCTACCGCACCTGCATCTTCGTGCCCTATGTGGCGTCGGCGGCGGCCACCGGCATCCTGGCCGGGTTCGTCTTCAACCCGCAGTTCGGCGCGGCCAACGACGTGCTGCGGCACCTCGGGCTGCCGCAGCAGCAGTTCCTGGAGAACCCGAACCAGGCCATCTACATCATCTGCCTGATCGCGCTCTGGGGTGAGGTCGGTTTCACCACTGTCGTCTACCTGGCCGCGCTCCAGGACATCCCGCGTGACCTGGTCGAGGCGGCCCGGATGGACGGCGCGAGCCCGTGGCGGATCTTCGTGCACGTCACGCTGCCGGAACTGCGGCCGGTCACGGTGTTCGCGGCGGTCTGGCAGACGATCACGGCGATGCAGTTGTTCGATCTGATCTACACGACCACCCGCGGCGGGCCGCTCAACAGCACCCAGACGATCGTCTATTACATCTACGAACTCGCCTTTCAAACCCAGAGACTGGGGTACGGGGCGGCCGCCGCCTATCTGCTCTTCATCGTGACGATGCTGCTGACCCTGCTCGTCATCTGGTACTCGCGCCGGCGCGGCTCGGAGGTGTTCTGATGCGCCGTCACCTGAAGCTTCCGTTCAGCCCCTGGCATCTGCTGCTCATGCCGCTCGCGCTGATCTTCGTGCTGCCACTGGCGCAGATGCTGCTCACCTCGTTCATGAGCAGCGCCGAGATCAACCAGTTTCCGCCCAGACTGATCCCGACCAGCCTGCATCTCGAGGGCTACCGGCACCTGGTCGGCGAGACGCCCGCGCTGCGCTGGTTCGCCAACACGGTCATCGTCTCCGGCATCGCGGTCGTGGCCCACCTGGCGCTCTGTTCGATGGCCGGTTACGGGTTCGCGCGGCTCAAGTTCGCCGGGCGAGGGCTCGCGTTCGTGCTGATCCTGGCCACCGTGATGATCCCGATCCAGCTGCTGATGATCCCGACCTATCTGATGTTCGCCCGGCTCGGCATCGTCGACACCCTCGCCGCCGCGTACGTGCCGTGGCTGGCCTCGGCCTTCGGCATCTTCCTGATGCGGCAGTTCTTCCTCGGGCTGCCGGTCGAGTTGGAGGAGGCCGCGCTGATCGACGGCTGCGGACGGTGGCGCACGTTCCGCAGCATCGTGCTCCCGCTGGCGAGACCGGCGCTGACCACCCTGGCGATCATCACTCTGCTGTGGAGCTGGAACGATCTGCTCTGGCCGCTGGTGGCGATCTCCGACGACCACACGTTCACGCTTCAGGTCGGGCTCGCCAACTTCCAGGGCATGCGGCGTACCGAATGGTCGCAGTTGATGGCCGGCAACGTCCTGGCGACCATGCCTCTGGTGCTCGCCTTCCTGTTCGCTCAGCGAAGGTTCATCGCAACGATGACCTTCACCGGCATCAAGGGGTGAGCTCCGCCCGGTGGGCCTGCGCGGCGGTGCCACCGGCGGCCCGCGTGCTCAGCGACCCGGCCGCGGCGGCCCACGCGACCGCTTCGGTCATCTCCGCACCGGAGAGTCGCGCCGCGAGAAAGCCCGCGTTGAAGCTGTCGCCGGCGCCGGTGGTGTCGACCACGTCGACATCGCGCCCCGGAGCGGCGCAGCCGCCACCGGGCCACCAGGCCCTCGCACCGCGTGCACCGTCCTTCATCACCACGGTCGTCCCCGCTGCGACCAGGGCGGCGGCCGCCTCGTCCGGATCGTCGATCCGGGTGATCGCCCGCAGCTCGGCCGCGTTGGGCAGGAAGACGTCGGTGTGCTCCAGGATCTCGGCGAGCGACTCCCACTTCTCGGACGGATCCCAGTTGGTGTCGAGTGACGTGGTGATCCCGGCCGCTCGGGCCCGCCGGAAGACCCCGGCTAGCCCGGCCGCCAGTGCCGGCTGCAGGTACAGCGAGGCGACATGCACGTGACCGGCCCGGTGCAGCAGCTCGTCGGTGATGTCACCGGGCCGCAGGGCGGAGATCGTGCCCGGCAGGGTGAGCATGCCGCGATCGTCCGGCTCGGACAGCACGACCGTGAGCCCGGTCGGCGCGCCACGCCCGTCCGCCGCCAGCAGGGTCACGCCGAGCTCGGCCAGCTGGGCGCGCACCAGCGCCCCGAAGGTGTCGTCACCGACCGCCGCGAACAGCGCCGTCCGCAGCCCGAGGCGCGCGCAGCCGCTCGCGGTGATCGCCGCTGAACCGCCGAGCACCAGGTCGGCGGCGGTCAGCAACTGCTCGGCCTGCCCGAACCGGGGCCGCACGTCACCACGCAGCAGCAGATCGGGGTTGGCGTCACCGATCACCAGAACGTCGAACTGGGCCACGCGCCGCCTCCTGTTGTCCATATGAACACTCAGGGAGCAGGATACGCGCATGATCCGTCATTGACATCTGTGCGTTCGATCAGTTGAATCGACTATGACGTGATCGAGCCCAGCCGGTAACCAGTCCGGCGCCGAGGTTCGCCAGGGCGGCACTTCCGGCCCGAGGCGGGGCAGATCCGCACCGGAGCCTTGCCATGATCGTCACCGTCACGCTGAATCCGGCGCTCGACCTCACCTACACCGTCGACGCCCTGGTCCCGCACGGCACCCACCGGGTCACGACGGTTGCCGAACGTCCCGGCGGCAAGGGCCTCAACGTCGCCCGCGTGCTGCACACGCTGGGCGAGCCGGTGCTGGCCACCGGCCTGCTGGGTGGTCCGACCGGCCGCCGCGTCAGCGCCCTGCTGGCCGCGGACGGGGTTCCGGCGTCGTTCGTGGAGATCGGCGGCGAGACGCGGCGGACGGTGGCGGTGGTCGACGGCTCCGCCGCCACCGGCTTCTGGGAACCGGGCCCGGCGGTCACCGAGGCCGAGTGGTCCCGGTTCACGGACCACTTCCGGCAGTTGCTCCCCGGCGCGACGGTGGTCGTTCTCAGCGGTTCCCCGCCGGCCGGTCCGCCGCCTTCGGTGTACGCCGCACTGATCGTCCACGCCCGGGAGGCGGGCGTCCCCGCCCTGCTCGACACTAGCGGGCCGGCGTTACACGAGGGCCTGCGAGCCGGCCCGGCCCTGGCCAAGCCCAACGACGCCGAACTGGCCGCCCTCCGGCCCGGGTCGCCACCGCCGGCCGGCCACGCGGAGATCGTCGAAGCCGTGCGAGCGGTCGCCGACGGGGCCGTCGTGGTCTCGCGTGGGGCGGCCGGGCTGATCGCGGTGGTGGGTGACGAGGTGTGGGAGTGCGTGCCGCCGGTCGCGCTCGGCGGCAACCCGACCGGTGCCGGGGACGCCTGTGCGGCCGCGCTGGCCCGGGGGCTGCGGGACCGTACCCCATGGCCTGATCTTCTCGCCGATGCCGTCGCCTTGTCCGCAGCCGCCGTCGCGAACCCGGTGGCCGGCGCCTTCGACGCCGATGTCTATCGGCGGACCCGGGCCGCCGCGAAGCCGGTTGGAGTCTCTGGAGGTTCCCGTGCTCGCCTCCACCGGTGACCTGGTCGCCGCCGCGCGGGCGAGCGGCGGAGCGGTAGGCGCGTTCAACGTCATCACCATCGAGCACGCCGAAGCCATCGTGGCCGGCGCCGAGTCCGCCCGGCTGCCGGTGATCCTGCAGATCAGCGAGAACGCGGTCCGCTTCCACCACGGCCGCCTGGCTCCGATCGCCGCCGCCGCCCGGGCGATCGCCGCCTCCGCGTCCGTCCCGGTCGCCCTGCACCTGGATCACGTCGAATCGGACGAACTGCTGGCCGAGGCCGTGATCAACGGCTTCGGCTCGGTGATGTACGACGCGTCGCGCCTGCCCTATGCGGCCAACGTGGGCGCCACGGCATCCGCGGTGAAACGCTGCCATGCGCAGGGTCTCTGGGTGGAGAGCGAACTGGGCGAGATCGGCGGCAAGGGCGGCGCCCACGCGAAGGGCGCCCGGACCGACCCGGCCGAGGCGGCCGCCTTCGTGACGGCCACCGGGGTGGACGCCCTCGCCGTAGCCGTCGGCTCGTCCCATGCGATGGTCACCCGCAGCGCCCGCCTGGACCACGACCTGATCGCACGCCTCGCCGCAGCCGTGCCGGTCCCGCTGGTGCTGCACGGTTCCTCAGGCGTCCCGGACGACGAACTGACCCGGGCGGTCCACGGCGGAATGGCGAAGATCAACATCGGAACGGCCTTGAACACCGCCTTCACCGGTACGGTCCGCGCCGCTCTCGGCACCCACCCCGACCTGGTCGACCCTCGCCGTTACCTGGCCTCTGCCCGGACCGCCATGGCCGAGACCGTCACCACCGCCTTGCAGGTCCTTCGCTCAGGCGTCCTCCCCGCCTGACAAGAGTGCAGCCTGCTGTACCCGGAAGGTCTCGCGTACTGCAATGACCTTGAGGCGCTCCGCTGATGGACTGTCCGCACCTGACCGACAGTCCTGATCGGAGATCTCGTGGACACCCTGTTTTCGCTGGTCCGGCGCTATCCGGTGTCGGCCTTCTTCACGCTTGCCTTCGGAGTCAGCTGGTTCTTCTGGACGCCGTACATCCTGTCGGATCATGGTCTTGGTCTCGAGCCGGACATCCACATCCCCGAGGTTCTCGGGACCGGGCAGCTCGTCGGCGTGCTGCCCGGCGCCTATCTCGGGCCGCTGGGCGCCGCGTTCCTGGTCACCGCGATCACCGAGGGGCGTCCGGGGCTGCGGGCGTGGGCGCACCGGCTCAAGCACTGGCGGGTCGGCTGGCGCTGGTTCTTCGCCGTGCTGCTGATCGTGCCGGCGGCCATCCTGCTCGCGCCGCTCGCGCTGCCGAAGACGTGGGGCCACATCACGGCGCCGAGTGCGGTGATCTTGCTCGCGTACCTCCCGATGCTGCTCATGCAGCTGGTCACCACCGCCGCGGCCGAGGAGCCCGGGTGGCGTGACTTCGCACTGCCCCGGATGCAGGACCGGTTCGGCCCGGTCCTGGGCACCTCGCTGCTGGGCCTGTTGTGGGGCGCCTGGCACCTGCCGCTCTACCTGACCGAGTGGGGCGGCCCGAACCCGACCTGGCTGGACCCGGTCGAGTTCATCATCATCTGTGTCCCGCTGAGCCTGGTCATGACCTGGGTGTTCAACCGCAGCGGGCAGAGCGTGCCGCTGATCATGCTGCTGCACGCCGGCATCAACAGCACCTATTCGCTGGTGTGGGGTGAGGTCTACCCGACCCTCGACATCGCCCGGGATCCGCTGCACGGCCAGCTCATCGCCTCGGTGGCGGCCGCTCTCATCCTGATCGTCGCGACCCGCGGCCGGCTCGGCCTGCGCGCCGAGCACCCGGTCCCGGTCTGAAACGATCGGCCGAGGTGTGGAGATGCCCGCCGTCCCCCGTTACTTGCCGGCGGGCATCTCTCTGTTCCCTCGTGCGGCCGTGGGGGCCGCGCTTTGTCGCAGGTCGGACCACCTGTCGCCATCGGGCTTCCATGTGGCGTCCCGATTCCCCCGTACGCTTGCGTAACCGGGCGAGGGCGATCCGTTCCCTTCAACGACGTCAATGCTCGTCGCCGCACCTTGTACGAAACATGGGAGACTTGTAGCGGACCTTGTGGATTTCTTGAATCCCCAGGTCAGGAGCAGGGGCAATCCCCTGGTCAAACCATGGGTGTGCGGAGGTCAGTTGGCGGCGGAGTTCGGTGTTCTCGGTGTGGTGGAGGCGTGGATCGACGGCCGGGCCGCCGATCTGGGGCATGCCCGGCAGCGATGTGTGCTGGGTGTGCTGCTCGTGGAGGCCGGCCGGCCGGTCACTCCGGACCAGCTGATCGACCGGGTGTGGGGCGAGCACGCGCCACAGCGGGCCGCCGGCGCCCTCTACAGCTACCTGTCCCGGCTGCGGCGTGCCGTCGCCGGCGCGGACGGTGCGGAGATCCGGCGCGAGCCCGGCGGCTACCTGCTGACGGTCAATCCGCAGGCGGTGGATCTGCACCGGTTCCGGCGGCTGATCACCACGGCCCGGGCGGCCGAGTCGGACCGGTCCGCGGCCACCCTGATCGAGCAGGCGCTGGGGCTGTGGCGGGGCGACCCGTTCGCCGGCCTGGACACCCCGTGGCTGGCCGCGACCCGGCGCACCCTGCTCGGCGAGCGGTTCGCCGCCGAACTGGACGGCAACGACATGCTGCTCCGGCTGGGCCGCCACGGCGAGTTGCTGCCGGCGCTGCTGGCCGCGGTCGCCGAGCATCCGCTGGACGAGCGGCTGGCCGGTCAGGCGATGCTCGCGCTGTACCGGTGCGGGCGCCAGGCCGACGCCGACGAGCAGTACCGGCGGATCCGCCGCCGCCTGGCCGACGAGATGGGCAGCGACCCGGGCGCTGAGCTGCGCAGACTGCACGAGCAGGTGCTCGCCGCCGATCCGGTGCTGTCCGTGCCGGGCGGCGACTCCCGGGTGCCGGCCGGACCGGCGCCCGCCGCCCCGGTCACGGTGCCCGCGCAGTTGCCCGCCGACGTGCGGGCCTTCAC
This sequence comes from Actinoplanes sp. NPDC026670, assembly GCF_040638175.1. Taxonomy (NCBI): domain Bacteria; kingdom Bacillati; phylum Actinomycetota; class Actinomycetes; order Micromonosporales; family Micromonosporaceae; genus Actinoplanes; species Actinoplanes sp. NPDC026670. The sequence goes on along the minus strand of NZ_JBEZXU010000083.1, from coordinate 23,448 downwards.
CGGCCGTACCGGAGAGCTGGCCGCCCTGGATCGCCTGCTGGAGCCGCCGGACGGCGACGAGCCACCGCTCACCGTCGCGTTGCTGTGCGGCACCGCCGGGGTCGGCAAGTCGGCGCTGGCCGTCCGCTGGGCGCACCGGGTCCGCGAGGCCTATCCGGACGGGCAGCTCTACGTCAATCTGCGTGGCTACGACGCCGAGCAGCCGGTGGCGGTGGCCGACGCGCTGGCTGGGTTCCTCACCGCGCTCGGCATCCGCGCGCCGGAGATCCCGGCGGGCACCGACGAACGCGCCGCCCGGTACCGGTCCGAGCTCACCGGCCGGCGGATGCTGATCCTGCTGGACAACGCGTCGTCGGTGGAGCAGGTCCGGCCGCTGCTGCCGGGCACCGGGTCGTGCCTGGTGCTGATCACCAGCCGTGACTCGCTGCGCGGCATGGTGGCGGTCCACGGCGCCGAACGGGTCAATCTCGATCTGCTGCCGCCGGACGACGCGATCGGGCTGCTGCGCAAACTGATCGGCCGGCGGGTGGACCGTGACCCGGAAGCCGCCGAGGCGATGGCCTCCGCGTGCGCCAGGCTGCCGCTGGCCCTGCGGATCGCCGCCGAGCTGGCCGCGGAACGCTCCGATGTGCCGTTGCCCGAGCTGGTCACCGAGCTGGGCGACCACCAGGTCCGGCTGGACCTGCTCGACGCCGGCGGCGACCCCCGGGCCGAGGTCCGGGCGGTGTTCTCCTGGTCGTACCAGAACCTGCCGGACGGCGCGGCCCGGGCGTTCCGGCTGCTCGGCCTGCATCCGGGGGAGACCGCGCACGTCGACGCGGTGGCCGCGCTGATCGGGGACCGGCCCGGCGAGGCCAGGCGCCAGCTGGACGTGCTGAGCCGGGCCAGCCTGGTCCAGCCCGGCCGGGGCGGCCGGTACGGCATGCACGACCTGCTGCGCGCGTACGCCGCGGAGCTCGCCACCGGACACGACGCCGAGACCGACCGGCGGGCCGCCCTGACCCGTCTGTTCGACCACTACCTCGCCGGGGCCGGCACGGCGATGGCCACCCTGTACCCGGACGGCGGCACGCCGGCCGGCGACCCGGACGCGGCCCGCGCCTGGATCGAGGCGGAACGGCCCAACCTCGCCGCGGTCTGCACGAACGGCGCGGCGCACGGCTGGTACCGGCACACCATCGAGCTGGCCGGGACCATGTTCCGCTATCTCGACGCGGGCGGGCCGGTGGCCGAGGCGGTCACCGTGACCGCATCGGCGGTGTCGGCGGCGCGGGCCGTCGGCGATCCGGGCGCACAGGCGCGGGCACTGTCCAACCTGGGCCGGCTGCACCGGCGGCAGGGCCGGCTGCACGAGTCCGCCGAGACCTACCGGCAGGCGCTGCTGCTCTACACCGACCTCGGCGAGCCCGCGGCCGAGGCGCTGGTGCTGCGCAACCTGGGCAGTGTCGACTGGCGGCGCGGCGACTACCGGCCGGCCGCCGACCACTACCGGCGGGCCGAGGCGCTGTGCCGGGATCTGGGCGACGACGACGGGCGGGCCGACGCGCTGGTCCGGCTCGGGCTGATCGACGCCCGGCTGGGCGATCACGACCGGGCGGCCGGTGGGTTCGGATCGGCCCTCGATCTGTACGCCACACTCGGCGACCGGTTCAGCGAGGCGTATGTGTTGTCGCTGCTGGCCCGGCTGCCGCACGGCCCGGTTCCGCTGGAGCAGGCCGAGGCGCATCTCGACCAGAGCCTCGCCGCGGTTCGCCGCACCGGTGACCGCACCGCGGAGGCGTACGTGCTGACCGATCTCGCCGCCATCCACGCCCGCCAGAGCCGCCTCGCCGAGGCCTCCGGTCACCTGCGTCGCGCTCTGGTGCTGCTGCGCCGGATCGGTGACCGGGCCAGCGAGGCCGAGGCGCTCAACGATCTGGGCCAGGTGCTGTGCGCGGCCGGGGACGCGGCCGACGCGCGGGTCCAGCACGGTCAGGCGCTGGCGCTGGCCGAGGAGATAGGGGACCGGTACGAGCAGGCGCGCGCCCACGACGGCCTGGCGGCGGCGTCGCGGGATCTCGGGGAGACCGATCCGGCCGGGACGCACGCGGACCGGGCCGGACGCCTCTTCGCCGAGCTGGAGGTCCCGGCGGCGGAGGTGGCCGCGACCGGACGCTGAACCGGTGGTGATCAGGCCCGGTGCACGCCGTCGATCCAGAGCACGGTGACCGGGCAGCCGCGGGCGCGGGCGTAGGCGACCACGTCCGCGGTGCCGCCCAGCCCGCGGGCGGGCAGCCCGTCCCAGATGGCGAACAGGTGGTCGCAGCGGTCCACCAGGGCCTGGCCGGCGGCCATGAAACTCTCGTCGGACGGCTCGCCGCCGGGGACGGTGATCACCGTGGCGGCGGCCCGGACGAGATCCTCGAACCGGGCCCGGCTGCCGTCGGTGAGCGAACCGCCGTAGTCGGCCCACGGCAGGACCGCCTCGAGCGTGCCGCCGGACGCCAGCACATGGGCGGCGAACAGCTGGTCGGCGCCGTCGGCGAGACTCGACACCCCGAGCAGGCCGGCGCCGGTGGGCAGCACCCGGCGCCAGTGGTCCATCGCCCGTTCGGCGATGCCCGGTGGAAGGACCCGGTGACCGGTGACACCGAACCGCACATTGACCTCCGTACGAAGCAACCTGACGATACGGCCTCCCGGCCCCGGGCGGGGGGCACGTGATCGTCAGCAGGTCGATCGGTACGGGAGCTCCGGGATGTACAGGGCCCATTCGTCGGCGGTGAGCCCGCGGCCGGTGATCGTGCACGCGTGCGCGACCGGATCGGCGGCGACCTCGGCCGACACCGCGATGTCCCAGAACGTGATGGTCCGGCTGGGGACGATGCCCAGCGAGCCACCGGCGGCCAGGCTCCGCCCGTCCGGGCTGAAGACCATGTAGACGTTCTGCAGGTCGGAGTTCTTGAGTACGGCGTACCGGATCGGGGTGCCCGGGTCGGTGACGTCCCAGAGCATGATCGAGTTGTCCAGGGCGGCGGTGGCCAGGGTGCGCCCGTCCGGTGCGAACGACGCCCAGAGGATGAAGCTGCTGTTGGCGGGCAGGGTGCCGACCCGGTGCGGCTGGGCCGGGTCGGCCACGTCGTACAGGATGGTGGTGCCGTTGTCGTTGGTGCCGGCCGCCAGGATCCGCCCGTTCGGGCTGAACTCGATCGAGGTCGCCATGGTGCTGCTGTAGTCGGAGACCGGGATCGAGGCGACCCGGGCCGGGGCGGACCGGTCGGTCATGTCCCACATCGAGATGTTGTAGCCGTCGGCGACCGCCAAGGTGCGCGAGTCCGGGCTGAACGTCATGGAACTCAGGGTCCGGTTGCCGAAGGTGAGGCCGGCGAGCTTGGCGGGTTTCGTCCGGTCGGACACGTCGTAGACCGCCGTCCTGCCGTCCGACCGGCCGACGACGAGAGTCCGCCCGTCCGGGCTGATCGTCGCCACCCAGACGGCGGTGCCCGCCTCCGAGATCCTCGATACGACTGCGGCCTGGTCGGTGCGGCTCACGTCGAGCAGCGTGGTGACGTTGTCGGTGCCGATGACGTACATGGTCTTCCCGTCGGCGGTGGCCATCATCCCCACCAGGTTGCCGCTCTGCAACGGCACGGTGGGGCCGGCGACCGGCGCGGACGGGACCGTCAGGTCGTACGTGAGGGCGACGCTGTCGCGGCGGGCGGCGGTCAGCGAGCCGTCCGGCCGGTAGGCGAGCCCGGCGAGCTGGGCGGGGAACGGGCCGCGGATCGTGGTGGCCGGCCCGCGGGCGTAGCGGCCCTTGGGGCTCCACAGCGTCGCGATGTTGCGGTCGCCCGCGGTCAGCAGCGTCATGCCGTCCTGGCTGTAGGCCATCGACCGGACCGGGGTGCCGCGGGCGGTCAGCGAGGTGATCTCGGTGTTCATCGACGGCCAGTTGTCGTTGTAGTCGATGCTCACCACGACCGAGGTCCCGTCGCTGCATCCGATGGCCAGCATGTCCCCGGTCGGGGTGAACACCATGGTGGAGAAGTTGGTGTCGCCGGGGCCGGCCGACCGCGAGTCCCAGGGCTGCGGGTCGTCCAGGTCGGCCATGCCGAAGAGGTAGACGTAGTCGCTCGGCCCCTGCATGGCGACGATCGGCAGTGTCGGGTTGTACTCGATGGCGGCGTCCGGGACCTTGGTGCCCCAGCCCGGGTCGAGGATCGCGTGCCGGACCGGGGCGGTCAGATCGCTCAGGTCCCAGGCGACGACGTCGGCGCCGCTGGTGACGCCGGTCCGCCCGTCCGGGCCGAACTTCAGCGGGTACACGCCGGCGAGTGTGGACAGGCGGGCCGGCGCGGTGCCGGTGACGTCCCACAGGACGGTGTTCTTGTCCCGGTTGCTGGCGGCGACGGTCTTTCCGTCCGGGCTGAAGTTCACCGCGGTGATGCCGGCGTCGTCGGTGAGCGGCGTCAGCCGTACCGGATCAGCGGGTTTCGTCACGTCCCACCGGGTCGCCTCGGCGCTGCCGTCGAAGACGACGAGGGTCCGCCCGTCACGGCTGACCGCCAGTGACTTGTCCGCGGTCCCGCCGGCCGGCAGCGAGGCGACCCGGACCGGCTTGGCCGGGGCCGTGGTGTCCCACAGCGACACCGTCCCGCCGGCGCCGGTGGTGGCGGCCGCCTGACCGGTCAGTGCCTCGACGTCGATCACGTCACTGAGATAGCCGGAGTAGGTCGACGCCATGGTGAGGTGGCTGACCTGTTCGCGGGTCGCTGTGTCGTCGAGCAGGTTCTGTGCGGCCACGGCCAGCCGGAGGGCCTTCCGCGGGTCGTCGGTGATCATCCCCCGGGCCCGGGCCAGCAGCCGCTGGTTGATCACCGTGCGCTGCTGCAGCTCCGCGGCCTCGCGCTGGCGGCGAGCCTCCTCGGACGCCTCCCGGGCCAGCTGCTCCTGCCGCTTGCGTTCCTCCTCGGCCAGCCGGGCCAGCTCGCGGTGGTGCTCGGCGATCTTCTCCTGCTCTTTGGCCCGGGCCGTGGCCTGGTCGGCCAGCTCCTGCTGGTGCTTCGCGTTGGCCTGCTCCCGCTCGGCGTTGGTCTTCTGCCGGGCGGCTTCCGCGGCGGCCTCGCCGGCCAGCTTCTGCTGCTGTTCGGCGTTCGCCTTCTGTCGTTGCGCGTTGGCCTGCTGGGTGGCCGCGCTCGCCTTGAACCGCTCGGCGTTGGCCTGTTCCCGCCGGGCCTCCGCGGACGCCTCCTCGGCCAGCGCCTGCTGCTGCCGGGCCAGCTCCTCCTGCCGCTTGGTCTCGGCCCGCGCCGCCTGCGCCCGGGCCTCCTGCTCGCGGGCGTTCTCCAGCTGCTCCCGCGCGTTCTCCTCCTGGGCCAGCGCGTTCGCCTGCTGCCGCTGCGACTCGGCGGTGGCGCGTTCCGCGGTGCCGCGCTGCTGCGAGGCGAGCTCCTCCTGGAGGCGGGCCTCGTTCGCGGCCAGGGTGGCCCGTTCGGCGTTGCGGACCGCGACGAACCCGGTCAGTGACGTGACCAGGGTCAGCACCACCAGCGCGGTCACCGCCACCACGGACAGCCGCCGGGCCCGCCGGTGCTGCCGGACGTCCTCACCCTCCAGCTCGTCCTTGCTCACCCCGTGCATCGGGGCCGCCAGCTGCGCGATGGCGTCCCGGAACCGGACGTGCTGGAGGCTCAGGTGCAGGTCGTCGCGAGCCCAGCGCAGGTCCAGGTAGAGCGGCTCCTCGGCGAAGACACCGCGCAGCGCGTGCGGCACCGCCGTGGACTCGGCGGTGAAGTCGCGGGTGGCCGGGTCCCAGCCCCACTCGCCGTCGGTCACCACCGGCAGGATGCGGTCGGGTGACTTGGTGGCGAGCCAGTGCTCGATCTCCCGGTTCACCCAGGGCGAGGCGGCCGCCTCGGGAGAGGCCAGCAGCACGAAGTGCTTGGAGCCGTCGAGCGCGTCCTGGATGGACGTCCACAGCTTGGGGGTGACCGACAGCCCGGTCTGGTCCCGGAAGATCCACAGAGCACGGCGCCGGTGCCATGGCTTCGCCAATCGGTGCAGACCACGCTGTACGGCGGGGGCGAGCCGCCCGTCGGCGGCGTGACTGTACGAGATGAATCCATCGAATGGCATGGCGGTCCCCGTGGTCGATGTAATCGACGGGGGACGATACTCCATGCCACCGGCCCGCAGGTGAATCAGCGAATCGCCGGGAAGGGGCGATCCCACGTGGCGGGGGTGCCGGTTCATGTGATTTCATCTATTCGGGCCGGGCATTCTCCCCCGTGGATGCCCGGCCTCCATATTGCCTGATCGCATGTGATCAGGCGTCCCGGCGGCGCACCGCCAGCCAGCCCGCGGCGAGCGCGGCGACGGTCCAGGCGAGCAGCACCGCGAGGCCGGTCCAGCCGTTCAGGATCGTGTCGCCCTGCGGCTCCCGGTAAAGGATCTGCCCGCCCGCGACGTCAGGCAGGAACTGTGCCACTTTTCCGACCTTGGGGATGCTGGTCAGGATCGTGGAGATCATGAAGAACAGCGGGAACAGCAGACCGATCGTCAGCGCCGAGCTGCGCAGCACGGCGGCCAGGCCCATGGCGAAGACGCAGAGCAGCGTGGTGTAGACGATTCCGCCGACGATCGCGCGCAGCACCCCGTCGTCGGACAGGCCCACCGCGTGCTCACCGAGCATGACCTGGGTGGCGGTGAACGTGGCGATCACCACCACCGTGGAGGCGGCCAGCGCCACCAGGCTGCCGGCGGCCACCTTCGAGGCGAAGAACGTGCCCCGGCGCGGCACCGCGGTCAGCGAGCTGCGGATCGTGCCGGAGGTGTACTCGGTGGTCACGGTCAGCACGCCGAAGATCACCAGGGCGAGCAGTCCGAGGCGTACCGAGCTGAGCCCGGAGCCGATCGGATCGAACGCGGCCCGTTCGGCGGCGTCCAGCTCGGTGTAGGTCCTGTGGAGGTACCAGCCGGAGGGCACCGCCAGGGCCAGGCTCACGGCCAGGAAGGCGCTGAGGTTCCAGAACGTGGACCGCAGCGTACGGATCTTGTGCCACTCGAACGACAGGGCCGTGCCGAAGTCCGCCACCGTCACACCTCCTGCTTCGCGCGGTAGTCCACCGCATCGGCCGTCAACTGCATGAACGCCTCTTCCAGGGAGGCGACCTGGGGACTGATCTCGTACACCGTGATCTGGTGCCGGGCGACCAGCGCGCCGACCTCCTCGAGCGTGGTGTGCAGCGCCTCGATGGTGCCGTCCGGGCCGTCGGCGACCTCGATGCCGGCGCCGGCCAGCGCGTCCCGGGCCTTCTCCGGCTCGGGGGTGCGGATCAGGATGAACGAGCGCGAGTTGCGGCTCACGAACTCGGTCACCGAGCTGTCGGCGAGCAGGCGGCCCTGGCCGATCACGATCAGGTGGTCGGCGGTCAGCGCCATCTCGCTCATCAGGTGGCTGGAGACGAACACCGTCCGGCCCTCGGCGGCCAGCCGTTTCATCAGCGCCCGGATCCACAGGATGCCCTCCGGGTCGAGGCCGTTGACCGGCTCGTCCAGCAGCAGCACCTGCGGGTCGCCGAGCAGCGCCGTGGCCACGCCGAGGCGCTGCGCCATGCCGAGCGACAGTCCCTTGGCCCGCTTGTCGGCCACCGCGGTCAGGCCGACGATCGCCAGGACCTCGGCGACCCGGATGGCCGGGATGCGGTTGCTGAGGGCCAGGCCGGTCAGGTGCGCCCGGACCGTGCGGCCGCTGTGGACGGAGACATCGAGCAGGGCGCCGACGTGCCGCAACGGCCGGCTGAGCTGGTCGTAACGCCGGCCGTCGACCAGCACCTCGCCTGACGTCGGCCGGTCCAGCCCGACGATCGCCCGCATGGTGGTGGACTTGCCGGCGCCGTTCGGGCCGAGGAAACCGGTGACCCGGCCCGGCTTGACCTCGAAGGAGAGGCCGTCGACCGCGGTGGTCCGGCCGTACCTCTTGGTCAGGTTCCGTACTTCGATCGTTGCGCTCATCGAACCTTCCTGTCGTGGGAGCGGAAAACGGGTGCCGGTCAGGCCGCGACCGGGACGTTCACGGTGGTGGTCTTGATGCCGGCCATCAGCACCAGCACCGCCTGCGCGGACGGCAGCATCAGCCGCCCGGCCCGGGTCAGCGCCGCGCCGTTGCTGTTGCGGGCGAACAGCCGGGTGCCGAGCGTCTGCTCCAGGCACTTGATCTGGTAGCTGACCGCCGGTTGCGAGTAGCCCAGCGACCGGGCGGCCAGATCCATCCGGCCGTGCTGGGCCACCGAGACGAAAGCTTGAAGTTCCCGCTCGTTCATGACATCCCCCGTGATATCTGGTCATGCGGATTGACTAGAGTCATCATAGCGCATAACTACGATGACAGCGGTAATGCTTCCTCATACAGCGATCGATACAGGCCGGCATCCCGGCAGAGCTCCTCGTGGGTGCCGGTCGCGAGCACCCGGCCGTGATCCATCACCACGATCAGATCGGCGTCGAGGATCGAGGTCAGCCGGTGCGCGATGACGATCCGGGTCGCCCGCAGGCTGTTGAAGAACGCCGTCACGGTCGACTCGGAGAGGTTGTCCAGCGAACTGGTGGCCTCGTCGAGCACCACGATGGACGCCTCCTTGAAAGCGGCCCTCGCCAGTGCGATCCGCTGCCGCTGACCGCCGGAGAAGTTCTGCCCCAGCGACGCGACAGGGGTGTCGTAGCCCAGCGGCAGCGCCCGGATCTCCTCGTGCAGCCCGACCCGGCGGGCCGCCTCGTGCACCCGGTCCTCGTCCGGATCACCGGCGCCCCAGGCGATGTTGTCGCGGACCGTCCCGTACTCCAGCACCACGTTCTGCGGCACGTAGGCGACCGCCTGGTAGAACCGGTCCCGGTCGTGGTCGCCCAGCTCGGTGCCGCCGATCAGGATCCGCCCGGCGTCCGGCCGGTGCAGGCCGACCAGCAGGCGGGCCAGCGTCGACTTCCCGCAGCCGGACGGGCCGACGATCGCGACCTTGGCGCCCTCCGGGACCCGCAGCGAGGCGCCGTCGAGGACCCGGCGGCCGAACGTGCCGTACCCGAACGAGACCTCCTCGACCACGACGTCGCCGGCGGGACGGGCCGCCGTGACGCCCAGGAACAGGTCGTCGGCCGGGCGTAGCAGCACGTCGGCGATCCGGGCCAGCAGCGACCCGGCCTGGGCCAGCCTGGTGATCGAACCGGCCAGCACGTTCACCTGGCCGAGCAGCAGGCCGGTCAGCGCCTGCACCGACACCACCAGCGAGACGCCCGGCGCGGTCTGGCCGGCCAGCGCCTGCTGGAGGATCACCACCGGGCCGACGAACATCACGCCGGCCAGCGCCGCGTCGAAGACACCCTGCACGGTCTGCAACCGGTCGGACTGCCGCTGGGCCGCGTCACTGCGCCGCTGCCACTGGGCCGCGTAGACCGCCTCCATGCCGTTCGTCTTGATCAGCTCCAGGCCGGAGATCGCGGACAGCTGGGTGGCCTGCAACTCCGCCTGTGCCCGGGTCTGCGCGTGGGCCAGCCGCCGGACGGTACGGGCCGCCGCCAGCGTTCCTGCCGCCAGCGCCGCCATCAGCAGCAGGGTGGTCAGCAGCGCCGCCATCGAGACGGCGGCCAGCCAGCCCAGCAGCACCACCGTCACCACCACGGCGGCCAGCGACACGATCAGGTCGTTGCAGAGCAGGGCCCGCAGGCGGTGCACCGACTCCAGGGTGAACATCAGGTCGCCGGGGCCACGGTTCTCCACGAAGGCGTACGGCAAGCGCAGCAACCGATCGAACACGGCGCCCGCCAGCGACCGTCCCACCGCGGCCGACGCCACGATGCCGGCCACCGTGCGGACGAACAGCAACAGCCCGAACGCCAGGCCCACCCCAGCCAGCAGCGGCCCGGCCGACAGCCCGCCGGCGGACTCGCCGAACAACTGCTCCAGCAGCCACGGGATGCCCAGCGGCACCATCGAGCTGACCAGTGACAGGGCCAGCACCAGGCCGAGCAGGCCACGGCGCTGCCAGGCGAACCGGGCCAGCATCCGGAGGCCGGACGGTGGTCGTGCCCGTACCCGGCGGGACAGCGGATCGGCGGTGACGGCCAGTCCGGAGAAGTTCTCGGCGAACTCCTCGGCGCTGACCCGGCGGCGGCCCGCACCCGGGTCGAGCAGGGTCACCCCGCCGGTGTCGAAGCCGGTCACCACCACGAAGTGCGACCGTTTCCAGTGGCAGATCGCCGGGCGGCCGAGCGCGGCCAGACCGGCCGGGGAGGTGCGGTAGACGTGTGGGCGTACCCCGTTCTCCCGCAGCACCGTGGCCAGGTCGGCGACCGTCAGCCCGTCCCGGCCGACCCGGTACCGGGTGCGCAGGTCGTGCATCGGCACCCCGGCCCCGGCCGCCTCCAGCAGCATGGCGCAGCAGCACAGGCCGCACTCGGTCGGGCCGAGCTGCTCGACGGCGCGCAGCCTGGTCACGGCCGGCCCCGGCGGAACGTCAGCGGTGAGGCGACGTCCACCTCGCCGGTGCTCAGCAGCAGGCCCATGCCGACGCCGGCCAGGCCCACGTAGAGCGAGTCGTTCAGCACCGACTTGCCGGTCCGGGCCCGCAGCGCCCTCGGCAGCACCCGGGTGACCAGCTGGGCCCGGCGGTCCTCGGCCCGTTCGGCGGCCCGGCCGGAGGGGTCCCACCGGGCCGCCTGGGCGAGGATCAGCAGGTTGCCGACGTCGCCGTGGCAGAGCGACAGGTTCAGCCCGAACCCGTCGACCGCCACCGTCTCGGCCAGCCGGGTGACGTCCGCGCCCGGCCCGGCCGGCACGTCCGCACCGGCGGCCAGCCGCTCGACGTGGCCGAGCAGCACACCCGGGGTCCCGTGGCACCAGCCCCGCGCGGCCCGTTCCGGCGCCCGGTCGCTGATCGCCCAGTGCTGCTCGTCGTGGTTCCAGAGCGCGTCGTGGGCCGCGGTCAGATCGGGGTCGGCGACGCCGTACCGGGCCAGGGCGGCCAGCGTGCCGCTCGTGCCGTGCGCGAACCCGCTGTACCGCGACTTCCCGTCGGCCGGAGTCCCGGTCAGGTGCCGGAACGCGGCCTCGGTCACCGCCGGCCGGCCGGCCGTGATCGCCGCCGACAGCAGCCCGGCCGAGCCCATCAGGAAGTCGGTGTCGGTCATCGCCGGGAGGTCGGCGGGCACCAGGTCCCAGAGCGCCGCGCCCATCTCGCTCAGCTCGGCCGAACCGGTCAGCCGGCCCGCTTCCAGCGCGGCGAACGCCACCCCGGGATAACCGCCGCACAGTCCGCCGGCCACCTCGCGGCGCCGCCGGACCGGGTCGTCGAGCAGCGCCCGCACCCGCGGCACGAGAGCGGCCCGGGCCAGCTCGCGGTGCCGGGGCTCGTCCAGCAGCACCCCGGCCGAGGCCAGGAAGAGGGCCAGGCCGGGCACTCCGGCGTACAGGTCGTCGCCCAGCTCGTCAACCCGCCACGGGTGTTCCTGGGTGGTGTCCCGGATCGTCGCGCCGACCCATCCCGGACGGCCGCCGGCGAACCCGGCCCGGTCGTGCAGCTCGGCGGCGATGTCACCGACCACCTGCCGGATCCGGCCGGGCACCCCGGACCGGGACGCGTGGCGCATCGCCGGGAGGTACGCCGGAGCATCCGCCTCGGGGCCGGTCAGGTCCACGTACGCGGCCCGGATCACCCGCAGGTTCAGCTCCCGGTCCGCGGCGGACATCGCCCGCAGCCCGGCGACCGCCTGGTCGAGCGGGGCCTGGCCGAGCACGTCGGCGATCGGCCGGCCCCGATGGTGCACCCACGTCGAGCCGGTGCGCAGTGTGAAGAACGGGATGTCGCCCTGGAGCAGATCGTCGATCTCGGCCCGGACCACGGCCGGGGTGAAGTGCTCCACCCGGCCCAGCCCGACCCGGTGCAACAGCATCCGCTTCGCGGCGGTGTCCTGCTGGAACGCCGGATGAGCGGCGGTCCGCAGCAGCTTGTAGTACTTCCCGGTGGTCTCCAGCACGGCCCGGGTCGGCAGGTCGGCGAAGAGTTCCCGCAACCACGCCTCGACCAGCTCCCGGTCGCCGGCGGCCCAGTCCCAGCACTCGGCGAAACCACGGCACAGCTCGGCCAGCTCCACGGCCCGGGGCACGGTCAGCGGGCGTACCGCCGGGGTGTCCACCGAGCCGGTCACCATCGTCACCCGCGGCTGGTCGGTCCCGAAATCCTCCAGGGCCGGCACCGGGGTGACCGCCCGCTGACCGGGCACGTAACCGAGGAAGCCGATGTCGATCGACGCGGACGGGTCCGCCGGGTCGGAGATCCGGGTCGGCAGGAAACCGGTGGAGAAGACGGTGTGCGCCAGCGTCTCGCCGGCCGATCCGGCCCCCGCCGAACCGGCCCGCTCGTTCACGCTGAACAGCGACTCGGCGTCGACCACCACCGGCAGCCCACGGTGATTGAGCACGTTCTCGTAGTGCATGTCCCCGGCCCGCAGCAGGTGCAGGACACCGAGCAGCCGGCCGGCCGCCCGGAAGTAGCCGGCCTCCTCGATCGCCGGCGCCCGGTCGGCGTGCTCCTGCCAGCCGACGCCGCCGCCGCACCACACCTGGAGCACCGGCAGGTCGAAGCCGGCCGCCGCGCCGATCCGGGTGACGAGCGTGTTGTAGGCCAGCTCGGCGGCCATCGACCGCGGTTTGTAGACGATCACCCGGTCGCCGCCGAACGTCAGGCGGCACACGGTCTGCCCGCCGGCGTGGGTGTCGCCCAGGCCGTACCCGATGTCGTGCAGTCGAACCAGGCCCCCGCCGGTCGCCGAAGGCGGCAGCGTGCCGTCGGCGACCGCGGCCGTCGTCGCCTCCAGCATCCGTCGCGCGTGCCGCAGGGTGTTGCGCGTCAGCACTCCGAGCTGCCGCCGCAACTCGGGGAAGACCTCACCCAGGGTCACCCGGAACTCGTCCCGTCCGGCCAGGTCACAGAAATGCCAGAGACGTTCCTCGGCGGTCTCGCCGGGCAGCGCGCCGGACCGCCGCAAAAGATCAAGAGCGACCACGATGGTACGGACGGAGGCGTCCTGAATCCGGCCGGCCAGCCAGTCGGCGAGTCCGTCGGCGAACGCCCCGGCCCGATGGGCGGTCAGCGGCGAACCGGCGAACACCAGCTCGGCGGCGGCCCGGTGACGGTCGGCCCAGGCCCGCGCGAACGAGTCGAACCGGGCCGGCCCGTCGATGTCCCGCCAGGTGGCGACGGCGGCCAGGGCGGCCAGTTCGCCGGTGCGGTCCTCCGGCGGATCACTGTCCGCCGGCATCTCGGAGATGCGGCTCAAGAAACCGTGCAGCGCCGCGGGATCGGTGTATTCGGGGAAAAGGGGTCGGACGTCTTTCAGTCGCATGCCACCACTCGCATCCGGAAACGGCCACGGGGCCCGTGACGGCACGGGCCCCGTTGGCATTCTCTATTTCGGTCGCCGTCGCCGTTTCTCGATCAGTCGCCGGTGCCGCAGAGGCGCTTCGGGACCGAGCACTCCCAGGAGACGGTGCACACCCAGCCGATGGTGCTCGTGCCGGGCACCGTCCAGAGGCCGCCGGCCTCCTGCGCCGCGTCCAGGTCGATCTCCTGCTGGCTCAGCTCGGCGGCGATGTCACCGGCGGCGGCGAACTTGTCGTTCTCGCTCATTGTCGGGTCCTCTCAGTGGACGGCGGGTTGCTCCCGCCTGCTGAGGACCACGACACCAGGAATCGCCCCGGAAAGCGCGCCTGCATCGAATACTCTGAATCAGCCCGCCATCTTCAATTTCATTCTCCGAGCTCGTTGAGCTCTCGCCACAATTGCGCGGCCCGCCGGAACGCGGAGATGTCCTCAGCCGCCTGGGCCGCCTCACGCAGGGTGGCCGCGGCCTCCGCGGTCCGGCCGGTCCGGGCCAGCGCGCTGCCCAGCGCGTGCCGGAACCGCACACCCTCCAGGCCCATCAGCTGGTCCCGGTCGACCGACGCGGCCATCTCGACGGCCTGCTCCGGCGCGCCCGTCGCGAACGCGTAGCGCACCTCCAGGGCGGCCAGCCGGTTCGCCTCGGTGCCCGACTCGGCCGCCGTCGCCGCCCGCGCCGCGGCCATGTGCTGCTCGATCGTCTCCGGATCGGCCCGCACGTCGAGCAGCGTCGAGACCGCCGCCCGGCTGAACCGTGCCCAGTCCCGCAGCGAGGTGCGCGGATTGGCCAGCATCCGGCGCGCGCCGCCGAGCAGCTCCAGCGACCGGTCCGTCTCGCCGGCCGCGGCCAGCGCCAGGCTCGCCGCCCACTGGGCCCGGCCGCTGATCGACGGGCTGCCCAGCGCCTCGGCCATCGCCAGCATGCTGTTCACCAGACGGACGATCTCGGCGCCGCCACCGGCGTCGGCCAGCACCGAGATGTGCACGGCCAGCAGCTTGATGTGCTCGCTGCCGTGCCGGAACGCGGTGCCGTCGATCTCCTCGCCGGCCCGCTCCACGTGGGTGAACGCCTCATCCAGGCGGCCGATGTCCCGGGCCGCGGCGGCCAGCGACACCCGGATCCGGACCATGGCCTCGGCCACCCCGGCGTCCTCGGCCGCCGGCAGCAGCTCGCGCAGCAACTCGTAACGCGCGTTGCGGTCGCCGCGCATGTCCAGGACCCGTTCCAGAGCCAGCCCGTGCGTCAGGATCGCGTGCTGGGAACCGGACCGGCGGGCGCTGGCGAAGATCTTCGCCAGCCGGTCCTCGGCCTGCTCCAGGTCGCCCTGGTCGATGGCGCTGCTGGCGAGCAGATCCTGGACCAGCTCGGCCCGGCCGGCCGCGGAGTCCTCCGGCCCGGTGGTGATGTCGATGTCCCCGGCCAGATCACGCAACGGCACGTTGAGGACCTTGGCCAGGTGGGCGACCACGTCGAGGGTCGGCACCCGGGCGCCGGACTCGAGCAGCGAGATGTACGACTGGTTGACCGCCCCGGAGGCCAGGTCACGCTGGGACAGCCCCAGATCGGCGCGCAGTTTGCGCAGGCGGCGACCGAACTCGGGCTGAGGCACCTGAGCGACCACGAAGCACTTCCTCACTCGTCCGTCCGCGCTCACCGCCCCCGAGTAGCGCTTCATGACTAGCGTAATGGGTTCGGCAATCCCCGTCATCATCGGCCACCGGTCCGGCCGGTCTGCCGGAAACTCCCTCCCCACCTCGGCCGACGCGGTTTTGTCGTACCGGTGGGATACAACTTCCGCACCTGTTCGTGAGGAGGTCTGGTTGTGACAAGCGGGGGTGTCGCCTACGAGCGACGCAGCGCGGCGCCGGTCATCGCGCCGGTGCGGCCACGCAAGCTGGCCAAGGTGCCGTTCGTGGAGCTGGCCGAGGGCCGGTTGCAGGGCGTGGTGTCCAGCGGGTCCGACGTGGAGCGTGTCTACGTCTCCTCGATCACCGCCGGCGACCACGGCCTGAGCTGCAACACCAACAACAACCGCCCGTGCGGTGGCCTCTCCGGCGGCACCCGGGCCTGCAATCATCTGCGCGCCCTGGCCGAGGCCGCCGTCGCGCAGTATGGGGTGGACCGGGTCGCCCGCTATCTCAAGGTCACCCTCGCCGACGGCGACGACGACCTCTGGTCCGGGCTGCACCCGACGACCGCGCCCAACCGGGCCGCCGAGGTGTTCAGCGGGTTCCTGCGCCACCTGGCCTACCTGGAGGTCCCGGCCACCGCCGAGCCGCTGCCCGAGCTGCACTGGTTCCCGGCCGCCGGGGCGGTGCGCTGATGCTGGCCGACGCGCTGCGCACCCCGCCGGCCGGTCTCGATGAGGCGTTCACCCTGATCGACGGTCTCGACGACACTCTGGTCCACGGCCTGGCCCGGCTCGACGAGGAGCGGGCCGCCGCCCTGGAGTCGTTCGCAGCCGCCTTCACCGGCTCACCACTGGCCGGCCGGGTCGCCGACTCGATCGGCAAGATCGTCGCCGGCACGGTCACCGACGAGCACCTGGCCGTCCTGGCCGGCGCCCGCGCCGCCCTGACCGGCGCCGCCCACGACGCCCTGCTGGGCCGGCTCGACGAGGCGCTCGGCCGCTCCCGCCCGGCGTGGCCCACACCGGCGGCCTCGCCCAGCGCCGGCCCGCCACCCGCCGATGACGATTCCGGGCCGTTGCTCGCCGGCGGCCGTTCCGGGCCGCTTTCTGACGGCGGCTCGGGGCCGCTGTTCGCCGGCCGTTCCGGGGCGATTTCTGATGGCGGCTCGGGGGCGTTGCTCGCCGGCGGCCGTTCCGGGCCGCTGCTCGCCGGTGGCCGGTCCTGGCTGCGTGAGCTGGCTCTGGCCGGGTGGCGCGGGGTCGACCACGAGCTGGCCGGCGGCGGTGACCGGGCGGTCCAGGCGCTGCTCGCCGACCCGTCCGGGCGTCGGCTGGCGGTGCTGCTCGACGGGTTCGCCGCCGAGCTGCGCAGTGCCGCGCCGGTCGCCACGCTCGACCGGATCCCGGTGCGTCGCTGGGCCGACCTGTGGGCCCGGGCGGTCCTGCTCTCCCAGGACGCTTTCCCACCCGCCGGGGCCACCGTCCCGGCCGACGGCCGGCTGCTGCTGCTCGGCGTCGACCTGCATGAGCATCCGACGGTCTTCCGGGCCCAGGCCCACGGGCTGCTGGAGACGGCCGGCGGCGAGGTGCGGCTGGTCCGGGTGAGCGTGGCCGCGGCCAAGGTCGACACCATCAGCGGGCCGTCCGCGTGGCGGATGCTCAGCGGATTCCCGGTGTTCCGGGAGGCCCTGGCCGGGCAACGGACCGTCGAGGTGTCCGGCATGCCGCTCACCCTGGCCGGTGACCTGCTCTGGGACGAGGCACGGGCGGTGCCAGGCGAGGCCGCCGACCCGTTCGCGGTCGCCCGGGTCCGGCTCGGCGGCGCGAGCGCCCCGGCGGTGGCCCCGCTCGACAGGCATCCGGCGGCCATCGCCGAGCCGGTCCTGCTGGAGGGTTACACCGCCGGAGCCGAGTCGTTCGAGCTGGGCGGGGTCACCCTCGCCGTCGACTCCGACCGGCTGCCCGAGGCCGGCCCGATCACCCCGGCCCTGGTCGCCGCCTCCACCGCCTGTCTCGGCCTGCTCCGCTGGGATGCCGGCCGCTGGGCGGTGCAACCGTTCGCCGTGCAGGCGGTGGTCCGTAAGAAGCCTGTCGTGGCACACACCGCCGACTGGGCCCTCGGCCCGACCGAGCCCAAGGCGGCCAAGGCCGAGGCGGTCGCCGGCACCGCCGTCGACGTGCTGCGGGAGCGAGCGGGAAGGCTGCTGCGGAAATGAGCGCTGCGGAGACCCGCCGCCAGGTCCTCTACTGGCGGCTGCTGGCCCGGCTCTTCGACCCGGAGGAGCAGGCCACCCTGGAATCGGGCAGCATGGCGATCGTCGGCGATCTCGGCCTGCCGGCCACGCTGCTCGACCCGTCCGTCTCGATCGACACCGTGGTGCAGCGGTTCCCCCAGCTGGAGGCCGAGTTCGACGGGCTGATGAGCGATCCCGGCGACGATCGTGAGGGCGAGGTCCGCCGGGCCGCCCTGGTGTCGAAACTGCTGCTCAACGTCTTCGCCACTGGCTCCGGCAACGTGACCGCCGAGCAGTTGCAGCGGTGGCAGGCCGACGCCGGCTGGTTCGAGCGGGCGATGGGCTGCGAGCCCGGCGGTCTGCGCGGCCGGGCGGGTTCCGCTGCCGGCACAGGCACAGGCACAGGCACAGGCACAGGCACAGGCACAGGCGCCGGGGCCGGTCTCGGCGCCACCCTGGCCGGGATCGAGGGTGAGCTGGTCAGCCGGATGCGGTTGCGCGAGGTGCTCGCCGACAACCGGCTCGCCCGGCAGCTCACCCCGAGCATGTCGCTGATCGAGCAGCTGCTGCGCGACAAGGACAACCTCGACGGTGTGGCGCTGGCCAACGCCAAGGCCCTGATCCGCCGGTTCGTCGACGAGGTGGCCGAGGTGCTGCGTACCCAGGTCGCCCAGGCCAGCGCGGGCACGATCGACAGGTCGGTCCCGCCGAAACGGATCTTCCGCAACCTCGACCTGGACCGGACGATCTGGAAGAACCTGCCGAACTGGAGCCCGGAGGACGAGCGGCTCTACGTCGACCGGCTCTATTACCGGCAGACCGCGAAACGGATCGAGCCGGCCCGGCTGATCGTGGTGGTGGACCAGTCCGGGTCGATGGTCGACGCGATGGTCAACTGCACCATCCTCGCCTCGATCTTCGCCGGCCTGCCCAAGGTCGACGTGCACCTGGTGGCGTATGACACCCGGGCCCTCGACCTCACCCCGTGGGTGCACGACCCGTTCGAGGTGCTGCTGCACACCAAGCTCGGTGGAGGCACCGACGGCACGGTCGCGCTCGACCTGGCCCGGCCCAAGATCACTGATCCGCGCAACACCGTGGTCGTCTGGATCTCCGACTTCTACGAGTGGCAGGAGCAGGCCGTCTGGGACGGCATGCAGGCCGTGCACCGTTCCGGGGTCAAGTTCATCCCGGTCGGCTCGGTCAGCAGCGGCGGCCACCAGAGCGTCAACCCGTGGTTCCGGCAGCGCTTCAAGGACCAGGGCACCCCGGTCCTGTCCGGCCACATCAAGAAGCTCGTCACCGAGCTCAAGAACTTCCTCGTCTGATCTCTCACCTAGGAGACCGTTCCCATGAGTGACATGCTGCGCGCCCCCGCCGAGGTCAAGTACGCCGACGAGCTGGACTGGCTGGAGTCCGTCGACGACGGCCCCAAACCGTTCTCCTGGCGGCTGAGCCCCAAGATGGTCCGGCTGTTCGTTCTCGGCTCCGAGCGTGCCGACGGCCTCGACCGGGAGATCCCGCAGAAGTGGTTCGGCGATCGCAGCTTCGTCGAGCGGGCCATCGTCACCCTCGCCTCCGACCGCGGCCTGCTGCTGATCGGCGACCCGGGCACCGGCAAGAGCTGGCTGGCCGAGTTGCTGTCCGCCGCGATCAGCCGCAACTCCACCCTCGTCGTGCAGGGCACCGCCGGCACCACCGAGGACCACATCAAGTATTCGTGGAACGTCTCGATGGTCATCGCGAAGGGCCAGTCCCGGGCGTCGATGATCCCGTCACCGATCATGACGGCCATGGAGACCGGTGTGATCGGCCGCTTCGAGGAGCTGACCCGGTCCACCAGCGACGTGCAGGACGCGCTGATCTCGATCCTCTCCGAGAAGTACGTGTCGATTCCCGAGCTCGACGACGACAACATTGTCTTCGCCAAGCCCGGCTTCAGCATCATCGCCACCGCCAACAGCCGTGACCGGGGCGTCAACGACCTGTCCTCGGCACTCAAGCGGCGGTTCAACTTCGTCCGCATCCCGGTCGTGACGAACAAGAAGAGCGAGGCGGAGATCGTCCGGTTCCGGACCGAGGAACTGCTGCGCCGGCACAACATCGAGCTGGAGGTGCCACCCACCCTGCTCGACGTGCTGCTCCAGAGCTTCGCCGACCTGCGGGCCGCCGCGGCCTCGGCCGGCAGCGACGACGAGCGGCTGGAGTCGGCGCTGTCCACCGCCGAGCAGATCGGCGTCCTGGAGGACGCGATCCTGCACAGCAACTTCTTCGGCGCACAGGCCCTCACCTCGGCGACGCTCGCCTCGTCGCTGGTCGGCTCGCTGGCCCGGCGCAGCCCGGAGGACCTGGCGATCCTCAACAAGTACTGGCACGGCGTGATCGAGCCGCGCAGCCGGGAGCAGAGCGGTGAGTGGGAGGGCTTCCTCGAGGGCGGCCGTCAGGCGATCGCGACACTGTCGTGACCAGCCCTTTCGATCCACTGCGCGACCAGCTGCTGGGCGCCGCCGAGTCCCTCGCGGACGGGCCGGCCGCCCTGCCGGAGATCCTCGCCGGGATCGTCGACGACGTCGACCACGCGCTGCGCGAGCCGCTGGAGATCTTCCCGGTCTGCCACCACTCGCCGGCGTCGGCGCTGGCCATGCTCCGGCGGCTGCGGGCGAAACAGCCGAAGGTGATCTACCTGGAGCTCTGCGAGGACCTCCAGCCGCTGCTGACCGAGCTGCGCAACTGCCGGCTGCCGGTGGCGCTACAGGCCTTCGCCTCCGAGCTGGACGGTTTTCCCAAGGAGTCGGCGCCGCTCTCGGTGATCGCGCCGATCACCGAGGCGTCCGCCGAGTACCAGGCGATCTCCTACGCCCTGGACACTCCGGGGGTCGAGCTGGTCCTGGTCGACAGGTCCACCGACCACGTCTTCCAGTGGCAGCCCGACGTGTCGTCACCGGCGGACACCCCGGAGCCGGAGGACGATCTGCACGGCGACGCGGTCGGGGTGGAGATCGGCGACCTGCGGCCCCGCTTCGCCGAGCTGGAGGAGCACCTGCTGCACCACGGCCGGGTGCGGCACTGGTCGGAGTGGTGGGACCAGTATGTGGAGCAGCCGCTCGCCGGGGCCGACCACGAGACGTACCGGCAGGTCATGGTGCTGGTCGGCAGCCTGTTCCGGCGGCTCGCCCCGCACGACACGAAACGGTATGCCAGCGACGAGGACCGGGAACGCTACATGTGGACCCGGATCCGTGAGCACCTCGGCCGGTCCGGCACCGACCCGGCAGACTGCCTGTACATCTGCGGGGCGTTCCACGCCGCGAGCCGGGTCGCGGAGGCGGGTTCGGCGCCCGGCACCGCGGACTTCGCGATCAGCCCGCGGACCGGCACGACGTGGCTCTACGGGCTGATCCCGTCCAGCCATTCGGCGATCGAGTCACAGTTCGGGCTGGCGCCCGGCTCGGTGTCGATCGCCGCCTCCACCTGGCAGAAACAGCTGCTGAAACTACGGCTCACCCCGTTCCGGCTGGAGGGGCAGAAAGGCGCCCGGAAAACGAGGAAGGCACTGCCCCTGCCGGTCGCCGCGAGCGGACCGGTCGTCGACCACCTCACCGGCTATCTGGCCGGGCCGCCGGCGCTCGACGGGCTCGACGAGGAGGAACTGCGCGGCTGGTGCGTCGACATCGTCCGGCTCGCCCGCCGCAACGGCTATCTCGCCAGCACAGCCGACGCGATCGCGGTGTTCGAGACGTCGGTGCTGCTGGCCGGGATGCGGGGGCGGGTGCGGCCGACGCCGTACGACTTCCAGGACGCCGCGGTCACCTGTATCGAGAAGGACACCGTGCCCGGCCGGCGCGACGTGCGGCGGCTCTGCGAGATCCTGCTCGGCGGTGACCGGATCGGCCAGGTCGGCTACGAGGCGCTGCCGCCGCTGGCGCGGGACGTCTACGACCGGCTGGCCCCGCTCGGGCTCGACCTCGAACAGCGCAGCATCCAGCGGGCGCTGCTCGACCTGTCCGCCCGGCCCGAGTTGGCCGGCTGCTCGCAACTGCTCTGGATGCTGCGATATCTGCTGCCCGACCAGGCGGTCCGGCCGATCATGGGCAGCCGCAAGCTCGGTGAGAGACACATCCAGGAGAGCTGGGACCTCGATCTGGGCCGCAACCAGCGGGCCGTGATCGAGCTCGGCTACGAGGGCGTCACCGTCGAGCAGGTGCTGGAGCAGCGACTGCGCCGGGACGCCTGGGACCCGAAGGCGACCGCCGCCACCGCGCTCAAGGCGGTGGAGAATTCACTGCTCTTCCTGGAGAGCCCACGGCTCACCGACGAGCTGGGGGCGCGTGCGATCGAGCTGCTGGCCGCCGAGCGCACCGTCGACGACGCTCCCGACGTGCTGCGGCGGATCCGCCGGTTGCTCGGGCACTACCGGGCCACCACGCCGGTGCTGCCCGGATGGTGCGGGCGGTTCGTCACCGAGGGGTACGCCCATTACTGCACCCTGCTGCCGACCGCCTTCGTCGAGGAGGAGACCGGGGTCCGGCAGGTCGGGGCGATGCTCGGCTTCCTGTTCAGCATGGAGAGCCTGGCCCTGTCGCTTGGCTGCGACCGCACCCAGCTGGAGATCGCGGTCCGGCAGTCGCATCCGGAGTCCCCGGCCAAGATCGCGCTGCTCTGGGCGGCGTTGCACCAGCTCGGAGCGCTTCCGCTGGCCGACCTCCGGGAGCGGGTCGGCGAGCTGCTCGGCAACCCGCTGGTGGTGCCGTCCTTCCCGCAGTATGTGAGCGGGTTCGTGCAGGCGCTCGAACCGGTGCCGAGGCTGGCGCCGTTCGTGGTGGAGACGCTCTCCCAGGCGTTCGCGCGGCTGCCCGACCCGGTGCTGCTGCCGTGGCTGCCCAATCTGATCACCACGCTGAAACAGCAGGCGGCCGAACTGGTGCCGGTCCTGACCCGGGAGGCCGGGCGCACGTTCCCGGGGTCGCTGGCCGCCCTGGACTCGTGGACCGCGCCGTGGAACACCCCACCGCGCGCCCGTCCGGCGGCAGGCCCGGCCGGGCCTGCCGGCGCGGTGGCGGCGTTGCTGGCCGCCGGCCCGGCAGCGGCGGACGCGGTGGCGGCGATGCTCGGTTGCGCGGGGGAGTGGACGCCCCTCGCCACCGAAACCGCCGACGAAGCGGCAGCGGCGACCGCGTTGCTCACCGCGTTCCCGGCCGCTGCGGAGGCCGTCGCCGACCTGATCAGCGCCTGATCAGCGCAGGACTCGATCCCGGCCGTCCGGCAGCGAGGGGGCCGCCGGACGGCCAGGGGAGGGGTGCCGCGGGATGGCCAGGGGAGGGGTGCCGTAGGACGGCCAGCCGTCGGGGATCGGGCGGGTTGCAAACCTTGGTCGTCGGTCTTCCGCTGGATGCGGTCGGCGGTGCTCGGCCCGGCTTGGTCGCCAGCGCGCGGCCGCTAGACGCGGTCGCCGGTGTTCGGCCTGGCCCGGTCGCTGGTGTTCGGCCCGGCCCGGTTGCCGGCGGGCGGCCAGACGCGGTCGCCGGCATTCGGCCGGCGCGACGACCAGCGCACACAATGTGGCAACGTGCGATTTCACCCTCGTCGGAACGACGACGGGCGCACGCGGACGGCACAACGTGTGCGCTCGTCCCCGTCAGAGCGAAGCAGGCGCACACGATCGGCGAACGTGTGCGCTGACCACCGCTGCGGCCGGTGGACCCGCCCTCGGCGGTCCGCTCCCGGCATCACCCCTGGGCAGGCGTCCAAGGCCATGAGACCTCGCGGTGATCTTGCGGAGCTCGTTGGGGATGACGCTGACCAGGACGAACGCAAGATTCACTTCGGCTTCGGCCCCTGACCTGCAATGCCGCTGCCCAAAATGGCGAAACTCGAATGTGCTCGAACTCGACAAGTCCTCCGGGGCGCTTCGCGTTTGCCCGGGGTGGGGGAAACTGCTGTGGCCGGCGTCATCGCGCCCTTACGCCCCGGGAGATCGGGCGAGCCTCGCGTCATGGCCACAGTCGCCTGCAGCTTCGCACGGGCCGGGCTTTGTTTCTATCCAGATCGCGGGTGGGGCGGTGGGCGGCGGCCGACGGGAGCGGTGAGCGGGCGGGCGGGTGGTCGCGGTTAGCGGGGGCGAGCGGGCGGGTGGTAGCGGGGGCGAGCGGGTGGGTAGCGGGGGCGAGCGGGTGGGTG
>NZ_JBEZXU010000082.1:0-49766 GCF_040638175.1 Actinoplanes sp. NPDC026670 | reverse complement strand
CCACGCCCTCATCGCCCTCGCCAAACTCCACCTCGGCGGCTACAACATCGACCTACCAGGCCGCACCTAACCCACACATCCACCCGGAGAGCCGGTTTTCACCCTGGCGGCAATCTTGCATGGTTTTTCACGTTTGGGTGTGGTTTATCGTGCAAGGTCTACTGCGCTGGGGAGACCTTGCAGCTTTCTTCCCGTTGGGGCGTGGAAAGGGCTGCAAGATCGGCGCGAGGGTGAACAGTCGTGCAAGATCCAAAGTGGCGCTTCGCCCCGGATCGAGCGGCTCGGGATGGTGGAAGGATTAAGGGGCCAGGCGGAACAGTTCGGCGTGGATCTGGCGTGGGGGGACTCTCAGGGTGTTCAAGGTGGTCAGGATCGCGTTCGTCAGGGCGAACGGGCCGCACACGTAAACGTCGCGGGTGGTGATGTCGGGGACCAGGGCCTGCAGGTTGGCCGGCGTGAACGGCTGGTTCGTGTCCGAGGTGCGGCCGGTCAGGACGTGCAGGCGGGCGCCCTTCTCGCGGGCCAGGTTGCGGAGTTCGCCGAGCAGGACGGCGTCGGCGCCGGAACGGACCCGGTAGAGGACGATCACGTCGCCGGTCAGGGACGGGTCCTCCAGCAGGGAACGGATCGGGGTGACGCCGATGCCTCCGGCGATCAGCAGGGTGGCCGTACCGCTGCGCTGGTCCATCGTGAAGGCGCCGTAAGGGCCCTCGGCGAAGACCCGTGAGCCGATCGGAAGGTCCCGCAATCCGGCGCTCGTCGTGCCGACGGCCTTGGCCGTGAGGCGCAGCGAGCGGCCGTTCGGGGCCGCCGACAGGGAGAACGGGTTGACCTGCCACCAGCGGTTGTGGCCGGGGAACCGCCACAGGAAGAACTGGCCGGCCTTCGCGCCGAGCAGATGCAGGTCACGGCCGGTGACGTGGACGGAGACGGCGTCGTCGGATTCGGGGATGACCGCGGCGACCCGCATCCGGTGCCGGCTGTTGCGGATCAGCGGGATGATCAGCCGGTAGGTGAGCAGCGCCGACAGGGCGAACGCCCACAGCCCCCACCAGTAGATCTCGGTGAGCACGTTGAGGGTGAACGCGGTGCCCTCGTAGATCTGGTGGATGATGCCGAGCACCAGGACGGCATAGAGCAGCATGTGTACGGCGTGCCAGGCCTCGTAGGAGAGCCGGCGCCTGGCGATCCGCACGGACAGCGCCACCACCAGCACGATCAGCGCGACGGCGATCAGGCCGAGGAGCACCGGGATCTGCTTCGACAGGGTCACGAAGGTGGCCAGGAACGACACCTTGTCGTAGCGGGCGAAGCCGAGGATCACGAACGTCGGGTGCAGGACGGCCAGCCAGAAGACGGCGAACCCGGTCCGGCGGTGCCAGCCGGTGAGGCGATCCATGCCGATCGCCCGGTCCAGCAGCGGCAGCCGGGCCACCAGCAGCGCCTGCACGGTCATCGTGAACGCCAGGTAGAGGCCGAGGAGCCGGCCGATCTGCCCGAACAGGTTGTGCGCGGGCGGCCCGGCGATGATGAACATCGCGTGGATCACCGCCAGATTGACGACGAGGTACGTTCCGATCGCGGCACGCGCGACGAACGGTTGAGTCACGGCGGTCTCCCCTGCTGAACCCCTATCTTCAGCGTTGTACCGCGATCATCGCCATCCGGTTCACGACAGAAACGCGACTGCGCCCACCTCCGGGGGAGCGGAAGTGGGCGCAGTCGTCAGCGGAAGCTCGCGTCGACGGCCAGTTCGGCCAGTTCGGCGTCGCTCAGCGGCAGTTCCTGCAGCGGCTTGAGCCCGTTGGAAGCCGGGTCGGCGTAGGTCGGCGACGTCGACTGCATGACGTAGACGACGGTGCCGTCGGAGTGCCGGTAGGCGGCCCAGGCCGTGTCGTCGCCCTCGTGGATGACGCCGACCTTGTTGTTCACCGGCGTGCAGTTCCCGCCGCGCCCCCAGAACTCCTTGGCCAGGGCGCACGGGTTCTTCGGCAGGTTGTTGCCCGGCTCGCTGACCTCGACGAGCAGTTCACCGACGGTGTCGCCCTGGCCGATCGCGACGGCGGCCATGTTGCGCCAGAACTCGCCCTCGATGGTCGACTGGTGGGAGCGGAACGGGATCCCGTCGGTGGTGTTGCCGGACTTCGCCTCGAACGGAGAGGGGACGGCGGCGACCAGGGCGGTCAGCAGCTTCTTGCCGTTCTGGTAGTGCGGGCCACTGTCGGCGGTGGCGTCGCCGCTGTTCTCCGGCGGCCACACCGGCTCGGTCTTCTCGCCACCCGACGGCGTGGTGTCGACCCAGCTCGGCGTCTCGGTCGGGAACGGCTGGACCGCGCCCGACGGCTCACCGGCCACCTGGATGCCCGTACCGCCGCCGGGTTGAGCCTGCCCCGGGATGACGGCGAGGGTGATGCCGAGGATGGCGGCGGCGGAGCCGATGCCGGCCAGCAGGTTGCGCCGGGTCGCCGCCCGGCGGGCCGCGGTGATCGCGGTCTTCGACTCCATCGGTGGCGGCTCCGGGTGGAGCGTGATCGTGTCCCGTAGCGCAGCGCGCAGTTCGTTCTCGTCCATGTCGGTTCCCCTCAGTCGGCCGTGACGGGATGGGCGACCAGGGTGCGCAGCGTGTCCAGGCCACGCGCCGCCTGGCTCTTGACGGTTCCCGCCGTGCAGCCGAGCGCCGCCGCGGTCTCCTCCACCGAGAGGTCCTGCCAGTAGCGCAGCACCAGCACGGCCCGCTGCCGGGGTGGCACCTGGGCCAGCGCCCGCATCAGCGTCACCCGGTCCTCGCTGGGCTCCGGGTCGGCTGCCCGCTCGATCCGGGCGTCGTGTGGCCGTTCCCGTTTCCACCAGCCCCACCTGCCCTCGTCGATGAAGGACGAGATCAGGACCTTGCGGAGGTACGGGTCCAGCGACTCGTGCCTCTGCACCCGGTTCCAGCGCAGATAGAGTTTCGTGAAAGCGTTCTGTGTCAGGTCCTCGGCCCGGTGCCAGTCCCCGCACAGCAGGAAAGCCGTCGCCCGCATAGCGGATGACCGTGCCGCGAAATACTCGGCGAACGCGCTGTCGCGGTCGCTCATGCCGGTCCCCCATCCTGTCGGTCCGCATAAACACGAGGTGACCACCCCGCAGGGTTGCACGGCCGGGCAGGAAAAAAGGGAGGCCGCCGGATCGGCCTCCCTTTTCAGATCTCCTACTTCAGGTCGTCGAGCGCTTTCGCGGCGCCGCGGTGGATGGTGACCGGGCTGGTGTCCCGGGCGGTGTCCAGGCTGATCTCCTTCGCCGCCGCGTTGGCCTGTTCGAGCTGGGTCTTGCGGTCGAAGAGCGTCTTCGTCAGCACGCACGCCACGTTCGGGTCCAGGTTCTCCCGGACCAGCAGCACGTTCGGGACGACGATCGTCTTCACGTCGGCCGGGGTCTTGTAGGTGGCGGCCGGGACGACCCCCTCCTGGTAGACCTCGTTGATCTTCTGCATCTCCGGCAGCAGCGGCGAGATGTCCAGGAACTCGACCTTGTCGGCGCTGGTGGTGAGCAGGTCGGTGATCCCGGGCGTGGGCAGGCCGCCGGAGAAGAACAGGGCGTCGATGGTGCCCTCCTTCATCCCGTCGACGGTCTTGGTCAGGTCCAGTTTCTGCGCCTGCACATCGGTCTCGGCGAGGCCGGCGGCTTTCAGCACCCGGTTGGCGATGACCTCGGTGCCGGATTTCGGGGAGCCGGTCGAGACCCGCTTGCCCTTCATCCCGGCGACGTCCTTGATGCCCGCCTCCTTACGGACGATCACCTGCGTGTAGTTGGTGTGGATCCGGCTGAGCGCCTGCACCGGCTGTTTCGCGGTGAAGCTGCCGGTGCCGTTCACCGCGTCGGCGGCGGTGTCGGCCAGCGAGAACGCCACGTCGTAGGTGCCGGCGACCAGCTGCTGGATGTTCTGCACCGACGCGCCCGTCTCGGCCGCGGTGGCCTGGACGTTCTTGCCGGCCGTGTTGACCTGTTCGGCGAACGCGTTGCCGAGGGCGAAGTACACGCCCGTGGCGTTGCCGGTGGCGATGCCGACCCGGGTGGCCTGCGCCACCTCACAGGTGACGGCGCCGCCGGTGTCGGTGCTGGCGGTGTCCTGCCGGCCGCCACACGCCGCGGTGGCGGCCGCGAGCGTGCTGACCAGCGCGATTCCCACTATTCGTCTCATGCTTCTCCTTCAGGAGGGTGGTGCGGCAAGGGGCGAACCTCAAGGGGGGCCTTTGGTCGCCGTTTCGCAAAACCGGCGAGGAGTACGGCTGCCAGCAGCGTGGTCAGGCCGGCGATGATGCTGGCCGTCTCCAGGTAGAGCAGCAGCAACCCGGAGAGCCCGGCCGCCACCCGGCTCGCCCGGCCGGCCGGCCCCACCCCCGGCACCCATCCGCCGGTCGCGATGGCCAGCCCGAGCACCGCGAGCGCGGCGACGACCGTCGTCCACACGATGCCCGGGAACGACCCGCGGGCCAGCAGGTGCTCCCCGTTCGAGGTGAGGACGAACGCGAGCGGCGCCAGGAACGCGGGCAGCGCGTACTTCAGGGCCTGCCACATGGTCGGGATCGTGCGGCCGCCGGTGATCGCGCTCGCGCCGACGGCGGCCAGCGCGGTCGGCGGGGTCACCTCGGACAGCACCGAGTAGTAGAAGACGAACATGGCCGCGGCCGGCGCCGGCACCCCGAGCGTCAGCAGCGCCGGCCCGATGATCACCCAGCCGATGATGAAACTCGCCGTGACCGGCACCGCCAGCCCGAGCAGCGCCAGCGCGAACGCGGCCAGCACCGCGGTCAGCGCCAGCACCACGGCCGGCTCGTCGGTGATCGCCTTCGCCCCGTTGACCAGCAGCGACGCGAGCTGGGCGCCGAGGCCGGTCTTGGTGGTGGTCGCGGTGATCACGCCGGCCGCGGCACAGACGGCGACGACCGGGAGCACCCCGCGGACCCCGGCGGCCAGCGCGGCGAAGATCCGTGGCGGGGTGAGCCGGGTGTCCCGGTCCAGGAAGGACAGTGCGCCGGCCAGGATCGTCGCGTACACCACCGAGCGGGTGGCGCTCTGGCCCAGCGCCAGCAGCACGACGATGACGATCAGCGACGAGAAGTGGTAGCCGAACCGGGTCAGCAGCCGCCACGCGCTGACCTGTGGAGCGTCGACCGCCCGGACCGCGAACCGCCGCACGTCGATCTCCACGGCCAGCAGGATGCCCAGGTAGTAGAGGACCGTCGGGATCATCGCCCAGCCGAGGACGGTCAGGTAGGAGACGTTCAGGTACTCGGCGACGATGAACGCGGCCGCGCCCAGCGTCGGCGGGGACAGGATCGCGCCGACCCCGGCCGCGGCCAGCATGCCACCGGCCTGCTCCGGCGGATATCCGGCCCGGCGCAGCATCGGCCAGGTGACCGCGCCGACACTGACGGCGGTGGCCGTACCCGATCCGGAGACCGTGCCCAGCAGGAACCCGGCGGCGACCGCGGTGCGTCCCGCCGCGCTGCGCGACCGCCGGAAGGCGGCGACCGAGAGGTCGACGAAGAACCGGCTCGCCCCGGACAGGTCGAGAACCGCGCCGTAAATGGTGAACAGCACGATGTAGGTGGCCGCGACATCCAGCGGCGTGCCGTAGAAACCGCTGCCGGAATTGTAGAGAGCATCGATGATCTGCCCGAAGTCGAGCCCCGCGTGCGCGATCGGCCAGGTCTGCGGCAGCAGTCCACCGTAGTAGGCGTAGCCGAGGAAGAGCAGGCAGACGACCGGCAGCGCCCAGCCGGTGGTGCGGCGGCAGGCCTCGATCAGCAGGACCAGCAGCACCGCGCCGAAGACGACGTCGACCGGTTCGAGAAGCCCCTGCCGCGACAGGAAACCGTTGTAGCCGCCACTGAACGGATTCAATGGATAAAGACAGACGACCAATGCGGCGGCGGCGAGGAGCCAGTCGCCGGCGGTGGGCGTTTCCCGCCCTTTACCCCACCCTGATCGGTACGCCGGGAAGACGAGCGGAAGAGTGCAGGCGAGGAAGATGATCAGGTAGTACTGGCTGCCCTGTGCGAGCGGCCGGAACACCTGCCACAGCACGAGCACGGCGACCCCGAACGCGACGGCCGACACCAGGCCGCCGACCCGTCCGCTGAGCTGCCGCGCGGGCCGCTCCTCATCGTCGTAGTGCACAGCGGGCGACCCGGCCTCCGCCTCGGCCAGGTGCTTGGCACTCCCGACCAGAGATCGATCATCGCCCATGAAACGGACCCTACTACGCGCGCACTCCCCGAGTAACGATCACCACCGCTCACGGTGTCGCACCGCCCCGGCCCGCGTGGTGACCTGCGGTCCGATCCGCGCCACAGGTCACCACGCGAACCGGCCGTTGCGGTGAGGCGGGCAACCAGCCCGGCGGTCGCGGTTCGGCCGCGACGGGCCGCCTGCGTCGCGGTGTAGCCCGGGTGCCTCCTGCTGGCCGTACGAGAAAAGGAAGTGGCCCGGCCCGGGAAGAACCCGGACCGGGCCGCGGATCAGCAGGTCAGGCGGTCCACTTGATGTAGGGGTTGACCTTGCCGCCCCAATCGAAGGTGGCCATGTTGTCCCAGCCGTCGCCGGTGCCGTTGATGTTCGCCGGGTCCCAGCCGTTGCCGGCGATGGCGTACCAGGTGGGTTCCCAGTAGAAGACGCCGATGGCGCCGGCGTTGCGGGCCGTGTTCTGGACCCAGGTGAACTGCTGGGCCTGGCCGGCCGAGGTGGCCGGGATGTTGTCGCAGAGCACGGTGCCGGGGATGGAGTTCTTCTCGCTGTCGGCGTCGGCGGTGGTGAACTGGTACGCCGTC
Source organism: Actinoplanes sp. NPDC026670 (assembly GCF_040638175.1). NCBI lineage: Bacteria > Bacillati > Actinomycetota > Actinomycetes > Micromonosporales > Micromonosporaceae > Actinoplanes > Actinoplanes sp. NPDC026670. Next base: position 42,954 of record NZ_JBEZXU010000082.1, on the reverse strand, counting down.
TCGACGATCACCACCGGCTTGCCGTAACGGGTCCGGGCGTCGACGACCACGTTGTACATGTTGGCGAGCGTGCCGTGCCACATGCAGTAGTACGACAGGCCGGTGATGTCCCAGGTCACGCCGGCCGCCTTGATGCCGTCGTAGAACCACCGCATGTTGGTCATGCTGTCCGCGTCAGCGACGTGGATGATCACCTGGGTGCCGCTGTTGCAGGCCTTCGTCGCGTTGTAACCCTGCTTCAGCAGCGACGCCAGCGGGGTGAAGTTGCTGTTCACGACCTGGCCCTTGGGCCACAGCATGCCGACGTTGATCTCGTTGCCGATCTGCACGCTGTCCGGGGTGAGCCCGGCCGACTTGAGGCTGGTGCAGACGTCGTAGGTGTAGTTGTAGACGGCCGTCTGCAACTGGGTGAGCGAGTAGGACGCCCAGGCGGCAGGGGGATACTGCTTGCCCGGGTCGGCCCACGTGTCGGAGTAGTGGAAGTCGACCATCAGCTTCAGGCCCTTGGCCTTGATCGCCGCGGCCTGCTGGAGCACCTTGGCCTTGTTGTTGTAACCGGAGGCCGGGTTGTTCCAGACGCGCAGCCGGGCGTAGTTGACGCCGGCCGTCTTCAGGATGTCGTAGGGGTTGGCCTGGACACCCGAGGCGTTGTAGTACTTGCCGCCGAGGTCGAGCGTGCGCTGGAGCGACGACACGTCGGCGCCCAGCATGGTGAGGGAGGCTGCTTGCGCGGGGGCGGGTGACACCACCAGCGCGACCGCGAGGACCGCGGCCGAGAAGGCGGCTCGGAGGGACGGTTTCATGGTGCTGCTCCTTGAATCGGGGATTTACCGGAGCCAGCGGACGTACGGGTTGATACGCCCGCTGTCGTCGAAGGTCGCCATGTTCTCCCAGGCGTTGCCGGAGTTCTCGATGTCCTCGGTGTCCCAGCCGTTGCCGGCGATGCCGGTCCAGGTGGGCTCCCAGTAGAAGACGCCGATGGCGCCGGCGTCCCGTGCGGTGGTCTGCACGGCGGCGAACTCCTGCGCCTGACCCTGCTGCGTGGCGGGGATGCCGTCGCACGGGGCCGGGGAGAGCATGATGTTCTCGAGGTGGTCGTAGTTCTCGGTGGTGTACGGGTAGGCGGTCTCCGCGATCACCACGGGCCGGCCGTAACGGGACTTCACGTCACCGATCACGGTCGCCAGGTTGGCCAGCGTGCCGTGCCACATGCAGTAGTAGGACAGCGCGGTGATGTCCCACTTGGCGCCGGCCGCGGTGATGCCGTCGTAGAACCAGTGCGCGGCGTCGATGTTCCCGGCCAGTGCCGTGTGCACCATGACCTGGGTCCGCTTGCTGCACGCCTTGGTGGCGTCGTAGCCGGCGTTCAGCAGTCCCGCCAGCGGCGTGAAGTCGCTGTTGTTGACGTAGCCGGTGGGCCACAGCATGCCGACGTTGATCTCGTTGCCGATCTGCACACTGTCCGGGGTGGTGCCCTGCCGCTTGAGACTGGTGCAGATGTCGTACGTGTAGTCGTAGACGTCCTGCTCCAGCTGGGCGAGGTCGTGACCCGCCCACGCCTTCGGGACGAACTGCTTGCCCGGGTCGGCCCACGTGTCCGAGTAGTGGAAGTCGATCAGCAGCTTGTGCCCGGCGGCCTTCGCGGCCCGCGCCTGCTTGAGCACCTTCTCCTTGTTGGAGTAGCCGCTGGTCGGGTCGTTCCAGATGCGCAGCCGGACGTAGTTGACGCCGGCCTTCTCGAGGATCTCGTACGGGTTGTCGCGGCGGCCGCGGGCGTCGTAGAACTTCTGCCCGAGCTCGATCGACCGCTGGAGGGTGGAGACGTCGGCGCCACGCATGGTCAGGCCCTGCGAATGGGCCTGCGCGGGGCTGGGGGTGAGGGTCACCGCGAGGAGAGCGGCGACGGCGAGGGGGAGCTTCCTCATGACACTCCTCATGATCTTCCGTGACAAAAGGGGTGTTTCATTCAACAGCGCCGGCCTTCGGCCCGGTCCGGACCGGCTTCAGGCAGGCGACGAGGCCCGGACCACGAGGCTCGTGGGCACGGTGATGGAGAGCGGGGTACGCCCGGCGATCACATCCGTGAGCAGCCGGACCATCTCTTCGCTGATCCGTTCCAGCGGATGACGGACCGTGGTGAGCGGCGGCTCGGTGGTGGCCGCCAGCCCCGAGTCGTCGAAACCGACCACCCGGACGTCGCCGGGCACCTCCCGCCCGGCCTCACGCAGCACCGGCAGGGCGGCCGCGGCCATCGCGTCGGACGCGGCGAACACGCCGTCCACGTCCGGCACCCGGTCGAGCAGCGTGCGCATCCCGGCCGCGCCGCCCGCCCGGCTCCAGTCGCCGTGCACGATGTACGCCGGGTCGACGGCGATCCCGGCCGCGGTCAGCGCGTCGGTGTAGCCACGCAGCCGGAACACCCCGCCGAACGTGTCCTGCGGCCCGGTGATCGTGGCGATCCGCCGGCAGCCCTGGGCGAGCAGGTGCTCGACCGCGGACCGGCCGCCGCCCCAGTCGTCGGCCGACACCGAGCTGATCCGGTCCTCGAAGCCGAGCACCTGGCCGCACGCCACGATCGGCACCTCGGCCTCGACCAGCTGCCGCAGCAGCGGGTCACCGGAGTGCGGCGACACCAGCAGCACCCCGTCGACGTGCCCACCGGACAGGTACGCGATCGCGCGGCTCCGCTCGTCCGGGGTCGACGCGATCATCAGGATCAGCGTCAGCTCCCGGTCGGACAGGGCCTGCGCCACCCCGCGCAGCAGCACCGAGAAGTTGGGGTCCTCGAAGAGCAGGTGCTGCGGCTCGGTGAGCAGGAACGCGATCGACCCGGACTTGCCGGTGGCCAGCGAACGGGCGTGCGGGTTGGCGGTGTACCCGGTGCGGGAGATGGCGTCGCGGACGGCCCGGACCGCTTCCGGGCTGACCCAGTCACGTCCGTTGAGCACCCGGGAGACCGTCGCGTAGGAAACGCCGGCCTCTCGAGCGACATCACGGATGGTGGGCCGTTTGCGCGACACGTTCGGGATCATAGTCAGGCCTTCACACCACCGGCGGCCAGGTCGACCTGCCAGTAGCGCTGCAACGTGAGGAACAGGGCGATCAGCGGGATGATCGACACCAGTGCGCCGGTCACCACCGAGGTGTACATGGACGGCTGGTTGGCGCCCTGGTTGAGCAGCCCGTTCAGGCCGACCGTGATCGGGTAGAGCTTGTCGTCGCCCAGCATGATGTACGGCAGCATGAAGTTGTTCCAGATCGCCACGAACTGGAACAGGAACACCGTCACCAGGCCGGTCCGCATCATCGGCAGCACCACCGTGCCGAACGTGCGCCACTCGCCGGAGCCGTCGATGCGGGACGCCTCCAGGATCTCGGTCGGCACCGCCGCGGCCGCGAAGATCCGGGCCAGGTAGATGCCGTACGGGCTGATGAAACTGGGCAGCAGCACCGCCCAGTAGGTGTTGGTCATCCCGAGCTTGGCCAGCAGCAGGTACTGCGGGATGGCCAGGATGACGCCGGGCACCAGGACCCCGGCCAGGATGATGTTGAAGACCGTGCTCTTGCCCCGGAACTCGAACTTGGCCAGCGCGTACCCGGCCATCGCCGAGATCAGCGTGGAAACGGCCGCGCCGGCCCCGGCGTAGACGATCGTGTTGCCCATCCACCGCCAGTACAGGCCGTCCCGGTAACCGGCCAGGTCCACCAGGTTGTCGAACAGGTGGGTGCTCGGCGCCAGCGTGAACGTGGAGAACAACTCACTGGCGCTCTTCGACGACGCGATCAGCACCCAGAGGACCGGCAGCAGGCAGTACGCGGCGCCGAGGAGCAGCAGGGTGGTGGCGAGCGGGCTGCGCTTCAACGTGGTGGTCAAGTCAGTCCTCCTGGTTGAAGGCCCGGCGCCCGACGAGCTTGAGGAAGCCGAAGGACAGGATGAACGTGGCGAGCGCGATGATCACCGAGGTGGCGGCGGCCGCGTAGAGGTCGTTGCGGGCGAACGCGTCCCGGTAGACCTTCATCAGCGGCGTCCACGTGGTCGAGATGGTGTTCGCGAGTGGCTTCAGCGTCATCGGCTCGGCGAACACCTGCAACGTCGCGATCAGCGAGAACACGAAGGTCATCACCAGCGACGGCATCACGATCGGGATCTTGATCCGCCAGGCGATCGCCAGCTCGGACGCGCCGTCGATCCGCGCCGACTCGTACAGGCTGGTCGGGACCGCCCGCAGCGCCGTGTAGATGACGATCATGTTGAAGCCGGTGCCGCCCCAGACCGCGATGTTCGCCACCGCCCACAGGGTCAGGCTGCTGGAGAGCAGGTTCGGCGCGGTGAAGCCGAGCGCCTCGATGGCGTCGTTGATCGGGCTGACCCGGGGCAGGTACAGGAAACCCCAGAGCAGCGACGCGACCACGGCCGGCACCGCGTACGGCAGGAAGATCGAGATCCGGGCGAACTTGCCGACCGCCTCCCGGGTCCGGTTCGCGTCCAGCAGCAGCGCGAACAGCAGGGCCAGACCGAGCATGGTCGGCACGACGATCAGGCCGTACGCCCCGACCCGGTACACGCTGGGCAGGAAGTCGGGGTCGGTCAGCGACCTGACGTAGTTGTCGAACCCGGCCCAGATCTCGGTGCGGGACTTGGCGCCCAGACCGAGGCCGCTGACCTTGACCTTGTGCAGGCTCAGGTAGCCGGCATAGACGATCGGCGCGGCCAGGAACGCGGTGAACAGGATCAGCGCGGGGGCGAGGAAGGCGTACGGTGTCCCGGCCTTCCTTCCGGCACGTCGCCGGGGCGCCGCGGCCGGGGCGGCCGCGGTCTTTCTCGGGGCGGTGGTGGTCAACGACATCGCCGAATTTCCTTTCCGAACGATCCGGGCGGGCCAGGGGGCCGCCCGCCCGGAACTCGCACTCATCCGGTGACGGTGAACCCGGTGTTCTTCATGTCGTCGACGGTGGTCTTCTGCATGGTGACCAGCGACTCGGTGAAGGCGGAGGCCTTCTTCGACTCGGCGGCCTTGCCGAAGGCGTCGTTGAACGCGCTGTAGGCGACGTTCACGTTCGGACCGTAGGTGAACGGCTTCATCGCCTTGGACGCCTCGGCGGCGATCGTGTAGAAGTCGGGCTGGTCGGCGAAGAAGGACGGCGGGCTGGTCAGGATGCTCGTCGACTCGTTCGCGGCCGGGTAGACGAAGGCCTCGGTGGCGAGCAGCTTGAGCGCCTCGGGGTCGCTGTTCAGCCACGACACGAACTGGGCGGCCTGCTTCTTGTGCTTGGTCTGGGTGGTCACGCTGGTGGCCGAGCCGCCCCACGCGCCGGTCGCCGGAGCCGCCGCGTCCCACTGCGGCATGATGGCGGCCTTCCACTTGCCCTTGGTGTCCTTGGCCGAGCCGTCCAGGACGCCGGGCGCCCAGACCGCGCTGACCCAGCCGACCTGGGTGCCGTCGTTGAGGGCGGCGTTCCACTCCGGGGTGTACATCGGCTTGTTGTCGATGACGCCCTTCTCGACCAGTCCACCCCAGTACGCCGCGACCTTCTGCGTGGCGGCGTCGTTGATGTTGACGGTCCAGGCGTCCCCGTTCACGCCCCACCAGGAGGCGCCGGCCTGCTGGGCGAGACCGGTGAACAGGCCCGCGTCGGTCGCCGAGAAGGTGCCCAGGTACTGCTTCGGGTCCGCCTTGTGGATCTTCTCAGCGGCGGCGGCGTAGTCGTCCCAGGTCTTCGGGGCGGCGAGGCCGTTCTTCTCGAAGACGTCGGAGCGGTAGAAGAACATCAGCGGGCCGGAGTCCTGCGGGACGCCGTAGACGGCGTCGGAGCCCAGGGTCACGCCGTTCCAGATGCCGGCCGGGAACTTGTCCTTGACCGAGCCGACCTCGGCGGAGATGTCGGCGATCGCGTCCGAGGAGACCAGGGTGGGGATCTTCTGGTACTCGGCCTGCATGATGTCCGGCGCGCCGGAGCCGGCCTTGATCGCGGTCAGCAGCTTGGTGACGGCCGGGTCGCCGCCGTCCTGCTTGTTGACGGTCACCTGGATGTTCGGGTTCTTGGCGTTCCAGGCGGCGGCGACCTTGTCCATGTTCGGCGCCCAGGTCCAGTAGGTCAGGGCGACCTTCTCGTTCGGGTCGCTCTGGTTCTCCGTGCCGGAGTCCGAGCTGCTGCACGCGGTGGTGGTGAAAAGGGCCGCTGCGGTCAGAGCCGCCATGAGCGGGGCGAATTTAATCTTCATCGATCCTCCTTGATCGGCTTGGCCGGGATACGGAAGCCGGGGACGGGGACCAGCCGGGAAGCGTGTGCTCCGGTCAGCCCCTGTGACCGGTTACAGTGCTGGTGTTACGGCCTTGTGTCAAGCCCTTGCGTCCCACCCGTTACGCCTGTGTATCGTTCGGGCTCGCCGGCCTGTGACCGGTTACAGTCAACACCGCAAGGAGTGATCCCATGTTGTGGCCCGAGCCGCTCTCCGTTCGCCACCAAGCCTGGGCGACTCCGCTGCGCCGGCCGCGGATGAGCAACGACGAGGACGTGCGGCCCGGCCTCGCGCTGACCAACCGCTACCTGAGCCGCGACGGCGTTCCGGTCATCCCGGTCTCCGGCGAACTGCACTACAGCCGGGTCCCCCGCGAGCGCTGGGCGGAACGGCTGCGGCAGATGAAGGCCGGCGGCGTCACCGTGGTCGCCACCTACGTCTTCTGGCTGCACCACACCCCGCAGCGCGGCGCGACCCGCTTCGACGGCAACCTCGACGTGGCCGCGTTCGTCGACCTGGCCGTCGAGATCGGTCTCGACGTGGTGCTCCGGATCGGCCCCTGGTGCCACGGCGAGTCCCGCAACGGCGGCTTCCCCGACTGGGTGCAGCACGCCCCGGTCCGGCACCGCACCGACGACCCCGGCTACCTGGAGCTGGTCGCCGGATGGTTCGCCGAGATCGCCGCCGCGGTCGGCGACCGGTTCGGCAAGATCATCGGCATCCAGCTGGAGAACGAGCTCTACGACCAGCCACAACACCTGGTCACGCTCAAGCGCCTGGCCCGCGAGGCGGGCATGGCCGCGCCGCTCTGGACGGCCACCGCATGGGGCGGCGCCGACCTGCCCGCAGACGAGGTGCTGCCGCTGTACGGCGGTTACGGTGACGGCTTCTGGGTGGATGCCGACGCGCCCTGGGACCCGACGTTCCGCGACCACTACTTCTTCTCGCACGTGTGGGACGACGCGGGCATCGGCGCCGACGTGCGGCGCGCGCAGGCGATCGAGGCCGCATCCGGCGGCCCGCGCACCCCGTCCGACGAGTTCCCGGCCGCGACCTGCGAGCTAGGCGGCGGCATGGCCACCGCATACCACAGGCGCCCCCGCCCGGCGGCACTCGACGTGGCCGCCATCGCCCACTGCAAGATCGGCAACGGGTCGGCGTGGCAGGGCTACTACATGTACGCCGGTGGCACCAACCCCGGCCCCGACCTGCACGAATCGCACGCCACCGGATACCCCAACGACATCGCCCGGCTCGGCTACGACTTCCACGCCCCGATCGGCGAGGCCGGAACACTCGCCCCCAGCCACGCCGAACTGCGCCGCCAGCACGCGTTCCTGTCCGCTTTCGGCCACCGTCTGGCGGAGATGCCGTCCAGCCTTCCGGACGTCCGCCCGGCCGACGTCGAGGACACCAGCACCCTGCGGTGGGCGCTGCGCAGCGACGGAGAGAGCGGATTCCTGTTCCTCTCCTGGCACCAGCCGCACTTCCCGCTGCCCGCCTACCGTGGCGCCCGGTTCAAGGTCGCCCTGGCCGACGGCGAGATCGAGCTGCCGTCGAAGCCCATCGACATTCCGCCGGGCACGCTGGCCCGCTGGCCGCTCAACCTCACCGCGGGCGGCACGACGGTCACCTACGCCACCGCGTCGGCGCTCACCCTGCTGCCCGGCGACGTTCCCACCCTCGTCCTGGTCGCCGAGCCCGGCATCGACGTGGAAATCGCGGTGTCCGGAAACGTTCAGATCCTGACGCCGGGCCTGACCCCGGTCCGTTTCGGCGGCCTCGACGTGCTCGTCCTCCCGGCCTCGGCGGCCGGTTCGGCCTGGGTCACCGAGGACGGCGACCGCCGCCTGCTGCTCACCGACGACGAACTGCAATGGGACGCGGCCGGCACCCTCACCGTCAAGGCTTCCAAACCCGCAGCTGTACGGCTGTACGACCGCACAACCGCAGCCTTCACCGAGCTGGCCGTTCCCCAGTCCACGGCGCCGGAGCTCCAGCCGGTGACCGTCGAGCAGTTGCGCCCGGCCGCCCCCACGGTCCCGGTCAGCTACGGCAAACACGACGGCCGCCCGTCCGCGCCCGCCCCGGAGACACTGGACGAGCTGGCCGCCGTCTACCGCCTGCACCTGCCGGATTTCGCCGCCGACCCGTCCCGGGACCCGCTGCTGCACATCACGTGGGCCGGCGACATCGGCGAACTCCGCATCGACGGCCACACGGTGACCGACCGCTACTGGGACGGCGCGGTGTGGACGGTCAACCTGACCGACGCCGGTTACGTCTCCGGCGCCCAGGTGACCCTGCACCTGCTGCCGCTGGCGGCCGGCTCCCCGGTGTCGGTCCCGGTGGAGGCCCGCGCCCGCCTGACCGCTTCCGAGACCCAGCTGCTCACCCTGGACTCGGTGGAGGTGGTCGCCCGCACCACCTCCACCGTCTCGACCCCCTGAGAGGGGCGGGGAGCGCGGCTCCGCCAGGGCCGCGCTCCCCTTTTCGCCATCAGGCAGCCTGCTCTACCCGGCGAGCGCCCGGCGCAGGTCCTTCATCAACAGCAGTAGGTGCATCGGGTCGGTAGGACTCGGTTCGAACTTGGCCAGGCGCAGATAGAAGTCCCGGGCCGCTTCGGTCTCGCAATGAATGAGGACTGCCCGCACACCGATGACTTCGGCTGCGGACGCTATCCGTCGCAGCGCATCGACCACCAGGGCGCGTCCAAGGCCGGCGCCCTGGGCCGTCCGGTCGACGCCGAGCCGGGTGAGGATCACCACGGGCTGGTGATAGCGCCCGGCACCCTGCCTCAACCGTGGAGAAGCGTCAGCCGGAGCGACACTGCCGGCGGCGATCGCGTAGTAGCCGAGCACTCGCCGGTCCGGGTCACTGGCGTCACCGACGACATACACCCGGGACAGTCCGGCACGGTGCGCCTGCAGGGCATGCTCGGCCAGCCAGACGGACTGGGTCGTCGAACCGCAGTCGAAGCCGGTCACCGCGTGCGCGGCCGACAACGGCTCGACCGGGGAGAAGCGCGAACTCACCGCTGCGCCTCACCCGAATGCGCCTCACCCGAATCGTCGAGGACCGTCGGAGACGTCAGCAGTTCCCGCAGGCCGCCGACCTCCTGGGCGGGCCGCTCCAACGCTTCGTCGAACGCGCGCCACGCATCTTCATCGAGCAGGAACACCCGCCGGTCAGCCAGCACGTCGGCAGCCGCGTCGGTGGCCGCCTTCAGGACGAAGGTCGAAACACTCGCACCCGCTGCCTGGCTCGCCGCCTCCAACAAAGCCTTCTGTTCGGCGTCCACCCGCAGATGCAGCCGTTCCGCCTTAGCACTCATCCTGCGAGCGTACGCACAACGTACGCCAACCGCCAACCGATTGTCGGCTGGCGCCAGCGGATCGGCAGGCCATGACCAGCTACTCGCGGTGGAGTGACATCCGCAGTGAGCACGTCGAGCGCGCCTGCGGCGAAGAGCCGGTGGAGGCGTCGCTGTCTCAGATCACCGGATTTCCGGGTTCTCAGCCGGCCATACCGCCCTACCGTAGCCCTGGTTCGGAGCAAAAGCCGCCAACGCCGCTCGGCCACAAGACCCAAAATAAGCTTCACCAAACGAATACATGTGAGTCAGGTTCCGGCCAATCATGCCGACGCGAGGCAGCAACCGCCACGATCAGCTATTTTCCAAAATTGGCCTTCCCTGTCTCCTTGTCGACGACAACGGGGGAATTGCCAGCCATCGCTTCCCGCCAGTCATGCCGATCAACATACGCTTTCCCGTCGTATGGAAAAACCCAGACATTGCCAGCGTCTCGAATAGAAGCCTCCACGATGACAATCTGGAAAGAGAATCTTTCTCTTACATTTACATCAAGGAAGGCCTCCGCAATGCTGCGAGCATCCTCAATCGTTATCAATCGCCACGGCCTTTCTGTGTGAAGGTTACAAGGAAGGACTTGTATCCGTCCTCCAGGTCTGCGACACCACCAGCCTGCCCATCCAAGAATCTGATCACCCCTCCCTGGTTCACAACATTGAACGCATGACCAGTTTCACCCGGCCCCCGAAGCCCTACGACAATACCTCGAGAGCCTTCTCCGAAGTCCTGCATTCTCTTCACGATTTCATCGAGTTTACGCTCGAGGAGCGGCCGCCCCGAGTAATTGGTTATTTCCGCAATAGAGAAGGGGCCGCCATCAGGAACTTCGGAGGCGGATTGACCGGAAAGCAGTTTGTCCGTCTCAATGGAACAACGCACACAATTCTGCATCCCACCCGATGGATTGATATCCCGGATTGAGGCCCCAACTTTCGGACACGAATCGCCGCCAACTACATTGACGAAATTCGGACCACCGACGTTGTGGACCAATACCGGCTCATCGCCAGCAATTACATAATAGGTGTGGATGTTGGCGACGGTGAGGTCGTGCATCACCTTGGCGCCGGTGTGGTTTCGGACTGCGGTGACGTACTGGAGTTGGCCGTCCGGGCCGACCAGGGTGGATTCGCCGGGGATCAGGTCTGCGGCGTTGACCCAGGTGCCGGTGGTGGCGTCCCAGAACGGGTGATGAGCGGTGGTCTCCAGCAGGGACGACTCGGTCGGGCCGCGGGTGCTGCGGTCGCCCTTGCCCTCGTTCACCGTTCGGTCGCTGTCAGCGGCCGGCCGGTCCGACACGGTGACGTCAGTCAGCTCCAGGTCACGGTTGAGATGCAGCAACGTCACCTGCCGCGCACCCGACTCACCCGTCACCGGGTCCTTCGCCTGAACCTGATCACCGACGTTGATCTCGGAGATCGGCCTGGTGCTGCCGTCGGCCATCAACACCCGGGTGTCCGGAGCGAAACTGTGCGTCTCCTCGCCCTCGCAGAACTCGGCCGCCTCACCGGCGATGTCCTCCGACGAGATCGGACGCTTCTCCTCCGGCTTGGTCTTCTCCGGCTTCGACTGCTTGTTCACCGGCGACGCCTTCGCCGGTTTCGCCTCCTTGTCCGGCTTCTTCTCCGCCGCCTGCTTCTTCGGCTCCGTCTTCGGCTTCTGCGGCTTCGCCTGCTTCGACGGCTGTGGCTTCGGTTCCGGCTTCGGCTTGGGTTTCGGCTTCGGCTTCGCGGCCGGCTTCTTTTTCTTCTTCGGCGGCTTCGGCTTCTTCGGAACCTTCTTCATCACATCGGCCAGCATCTTGCGGCCCGTGTTGATCGCATCCGACGCTCGCCGCAACGCCGACTGCGCACCGTCGATGATCCGCTTCCACATCCGGTAACCATCGAACGCGTTCTCCGCCGCCCGGATCAACGAACGACCCATCTTCAGCGCCTTCAGCGGCCCCAGCGCATTCGACGCCAGATCAGCACAGTCCCACAGACTGCCACCCAGACAACCCTCCAACGCGGTGTAACCGATGACGTCCAGCAACATCCCGACACCGACCTGCACCAGAATGTCGAACAACGACGTCTGGGACTCCCGCTCAGCCCGCAGGAACTCGGCCTCCTGCATCGCGATCTCCGTACCGATCGCCAGCATGTCCCGATCCCGCTGCTCCATCGCCGCAGCGAACAACGACAACGCGGCCTGGTACTTCTTCACCTCGCACGCGTAGTCGTACTCGCCGCACTTGCCGTCGACGGCGTTGCCCGTGGTGTCGGTGTTCGACATCGGGTCGCCCTCGGCGTACGCGAACCGGTTCGCCGCACCCGACGCCGGTGACGGGCTGTTGTTCGCCGTGTCGCGGGTGTCGAAGGCGCCGGTCTCCGGGTCGTACCAGCGCGACCACATGTTGACCCGGCCGGTCGTCTGGTCGGTCCACTCCTGCTGGTAGCCCAGCTTCCCGACCATTCCGGCCCGGGCCAGCACCTTGCCCCACGGGTCGTAGGACACCGAACCGGCCAGGGTGGCGCCGGAATCGGTGAACTCGCCGACCACATCGGTGTGGGTGTCGGTCCACGCGTAGCGCTTCGTGGCCCCGGACGCGACTGCCACCAGGCTGCCTGCGACGTCCCGGACGTAGGCGGTGCTGCCGTCGGCGGCGACGTCGTTGCCGAGGCCGGTGTACGTGACGTCGGGCTGGATCATCCGGCCCAGACCGTCGTAGGTGTACGACGACGAGCCACCGCCACGGCTGCCCTGACGGACCACCTGGTTGAACGCGTCGGTCACCGTGTCGACCGTCCGGCCACCCGTGACCGTCGACACCAGAGTGCCCCGCGCCGAGTACTGGTACGTGGCGCCGGACGAGTCGGAGACCAGCTGGTTGCGTGCGTCGTACACGAACGACTGGGTGCCGGCCTGCACCCGGTTGCCGGAGTCGTCGTAGGCGTACAGCGTCGGGGTCGTGCCGTTGTCCCAGCTGATCAGACGGTCGGCCAGGTCGTAGGTGTAGGTGTTCGTCGACGCGCCGCTGAAACCGGTCGTCGTCTTCTTGGTCAGGCTGTCGTTGAGGTTCCATTCGTAGGCGATCCGGCCCACGGTGGTGCCGGCCGAGGTCTTCAACTCGTCCGACGTGAGCTGCTGCAACCCGTTGTATCCGAGGGTGCGGACGGTGCCCGGGTAGTTGATCGCCGTGACCCGCGACATGGTGTCGTAGCTGTAGGTCATGTTCACGCCGGCGGCCGCGTTCTCCACCTTGCGCGGGCGGCCCGCCGTGTCGTAGCCGTACGACGTCGTTCCGGCGGCGTCGGTCCGGGAGGCCAGGGCGCCGTCGGAGTTGTACGTGTATGACGAGTTCCCGGAGACCCCGGTCACCGAGGTGACCAGGCCACGGTCGTCGTACCCGATGGTGTTCGTGCCGGCCGAGCCGGTGAACGACTCCATCCGGCCGACCTTGTCGTACGTCCACGTCCTGTCCACGGTGGCGACCTGCGCGCCGGCGCCGGAAGTCCTGGTGAGCCGGCCCATCACGTCGTACTCGGAGGTGACCGACACCCCGCCTGGCGAATCGGCGCGGATCATCCGGCCGGCCGCGTCGTACGACATGGTGAAGGTGCGGTCGGCGGGGTTCGCCGCGGTGGCCGGCTCGATCTGGGATTCCGGCAGGCCCCACGCGTTGTACGTGGTGATGAAGTTGTTGCCGCGCCCGTCGGTGAACCGGGTCTGGCGGCCGGACGCGTCGTAGCCGAACGACGTCGCGATCGCGTGTGATCCGTTGACCGGTTCCCGCTGCGAGATCAGCCGGCCGAGCACGTCGTACTCGAACGTCCTCGTGGTCTTCCGGGCGTCGACCACCTTGGTCGGCAGCCCGGCGACGTCATAGACCTGCGACTGGTCGCGCAGCAGCTGACCGGCCGCGGTGTACTGGGCCGACACGGTCTGCCGGCCGGCGAAGTCGTAGGTGACCGTGCTGTAGGTGCCGTCGGGCGCGGTGGTGCGGACCGCCCGGCCGGCGCCGTCGTAGGTCATCCTCGTGACGTTGCCGGCGCCGTCGGTGATCCGGGTGGGCTCACCGGCGCTGTTGTAGGCGGCCCGGGTTGCCACGCCCCCGGCCGAGGTAACCGTCGTCGGCCAGGGGCTGCCGTTCTCGTAGGAGTACGTGGTGGTGTATCCGGTGCCGGTCTGCCGTACCGCGGAGGTGCTGGTCAGGGTCCGGCCCAGGTAGTCGAAGACGGATGCGGTGGTCGCGCCGTTCGGGTCGGTGGACGACAGCAGGTCGCCGAGGTCGCTGTACTCGTAACGGGTCACACCGCCGTCCGGCGCGGTGATCGAGCTGGTGCGGCCGAGCGTGTCGTACTCGTAGGCGGTCGTCGCGCCCAGCGGGTCGGTGGTCGAGACGACTTGTCCGACCTCGTCGTATTCGACTGTCTTGGTGGCCCTGATCACCGGGCCCGAACCGGGCGCATCGTAGGCCGGGGACTCCTGCTCGGTCATCCGGCCGAGCGCGTCGTACGTGTTGACCGAGACGTTGCCGTCCGGGTCCTGCTGCTCGGTGGTCTCGCCGAAGGTGTTGTAGCCGATCAGGGACGTGGCGACCGAGGTCGTCGGGGCGCCCTCGCCCTTCACGGTGGTGATCGGTGGCGTGGTGGTCCGTACGGCCCGGCCGAGCTCGTCGTTCTTGATATAGGTGGTGTGGCCGTTGGGCCCGGTCACCGAGGTGACCGAGCCATCCGGGGTGAGACCGAAGGTGGTGCGGCTGACCTTGGCGTCCGCGGCCGGCACGGCGCCGGCAGCCAGTTGGCCGACCTCGCCCGGATTCAAAGCCTTCTGGTACGCCCGGACGTCGTCGACGAGACCGGAGAAGCCACTGATCCGCAGGTCGGTGGCGCGGTTGCTGAGCTGCTCGGTGGTGGTGATGGTGCCCTTGAGCGCGCCACCGACGTACAGCTGGGCGGTGCTCGTGCCGCCGGGCGTGGCCGCCGGGGTGACCACGGCGGTGAGGTGCTGCCAGGCCGTCGCCGCCGAGCCGCTGGTCCAGGTGCCGGCCGGCGCGGTGGTCGAGCCGTCGGCCCGGCGCGTGTTCATCGCCAGCTGCCAGGAGCCGGAGAGCTTGTCGAAGCGGATCTCGAGGGCGGGGCTGCCGATGTCGCCGCCGATCGACGCGACGGTCCGGTCGTCGGTGGTGGCGGCCAGCCTGGCCCAGAGCGACAGGGTGTACGGCCGCATCGTGTCGACAGGAGGTTGGCCGGTGATCGAGCCGGCGCCGCCGGTGAAGGAGGCCGCTCCGCCGCGCTCGGTGGACCAGGAGACCGCGCCGTCGACAGCGCCGATGTTGTTGCCTGTGGAGTCGGTCGTGGTCGAGCCACCGGTCTGGTCCATCGTCCAGCGCAGCGCCGGTGTCAGGGCGCTGCTCAGGTAGGTGGTCTGCTGGCGAGCCCGGCCCAGCCGGTCGTACGTCGCCTCGGACCGGCCGAGCACCGAGGTGTCGTCGGACAGTGTGGTGCTGACGACGTCGTCCTCGATCGAGTACTCGGTGGTGGTGATCCGCCTGGTCGTCGTGGTGGTGGCGCCGTCGGTGTCGGTCACCTCGGCGGTCGCGGTCAGGGCACGGCCGGCGGCGTCGTAGGTGGCGGTGCTCTTCGACCGGCCGTTGGCGGTGACCTGGGTGATCTTCTTGCCCGCGGCGTCGTACGAGTTCTGTTCCGTCACGTACGACTCGCCGGTCGCCGGATTCCGGCGGATCACCGACCGCAGCAGGTTGTTGTCGGTGTAGGTGTACCCGGTGACCCAGCCCATCGCGTCGGTCTCGGACGCCAGCCGGCCGGCCGGGTCGTATGCCAGCGACCGTACGGTCAGGTCCCCGCCGTCGGTCCGGCCGCTCTTCACCACGGTGTCGAGCTCGTTGCCGACCGGGTCGAAGGTGGTCTTGACCGTGCTGCCGTCGGCGTTGGTCTGCTCGGTGACCCGCCCGTACGCGTCGTACTCGAACTCGGTGACGTTGTTCTCCGCGTCGGTCTGCGACGTCCGGCGGCCGAACTGGTCGTAGCCGTAGCCGACCTTCCGGAACGCGTCTCCGCCGGAGGTGTCGGCGACCGTCTCCGAGGTGATCAGGCCGTCGGCGTTGTACTCCACAGTCGTCACGGCCCGGTGTGCGGAACCGGTGACCTCGTTCGTCACCTCCGGGTCGGTCACCGTCACGACCCGGTCCAGGCGGTCGTGCGTGTACCTGGTGGTGGGGCCGGCCTGCCCGCCGACGACCTCGATCTCCGCCGTCTTGCGGCCGAGGCCGTCGTACTCGTATCGGGTGACCACCCCGGACGGGTCCTGCTGTTCGGCCACGTCACCGTTGGGGTGGTACAGGATGGTCTGCACTCCCCCGCCGGGCTTGACCACCCGCCATGGCAGGTTCTTCGGAGCGATGCCGGCGCCGTAACCACCGCCGGTGGAGCCGGCCGTCGTGCCGTCCGTGTAGGTGATCGTCGTCTTCCGGCCCAGCGCGTCGGTCTCGCTGGTCCGGTTGCCGAGGCCGTCGTACGTGTACCGGGTGAGGTAGGTGTTGTCGGTGGCCGACGCCGACCCCTGTCCGCGGACCTCGGTCAGCCGGTCGTTGAGGATGCTCGCCGGCGGCTGGGCGGTGGTGGCGTCCGGGTAGTAGCTCGAGTAGACGGTGGAGCACAGGTTCGCGGACCTGTCCTGGCAGGTGGTGACCGCGACGACGTTGCCCCGTACGTCGTACTCGTTGATGGTCATGTTGCCGTTGGGGTCGGTGACGGTACGCAGGTGGCCCTTGCCGCTGTAGCCGTACCGGGTCGCGTTGCGCAGCGCGTCGATGTCGGCGACCTTGCGCCCGTACATCAGGTCGTTGACCGTCGTGGTCAGGTGGTTGCCCGGGCCCTCGACGGTGTACTCGATCTGGCCGGTCGGCGCCGACTTCACCGCGTCGCGGGCCTTGAACTGGTACGACACCTGCTGCTCGTCGAGCACCGAGGAGTAGAACGCCGCCTCAGCGAGGCTGCCGGTGTACACGTTGGTGTAGGAGTTGACGTCCCAGAAATTGCCGTACGAGTGGTCGACGAACCCGAGACCGAGCGCGTGGTACGGGGCCACCGGGGTGAGCTTCTTCGCGCCTGTCGAC
This sequence comes from Actinoplanes sp. NPDC026670, assembly GCF_040638175.1. NCBI lineage: Bacteria > Bacillati > Actinomycetota > Actinomycetes > Micromonosporales > Micromonosporaceae > Actinoplanes > Actinoplanes sp. NPDC026670. The sequence goes on along the minus strand of NZ_JBEZXU010000082.1, from coordinate 26,217 downwards.
GACTGGGTCTTCACTCCGTCGACGTACAGCGTCTGGGTGTAGCCGTCGGTGGTCAGCACCGCGTGGTGCCACTTGCCGTCGTTGACCGTGTTCTTGCTGGTGAGCGCCGGGCGCCAGGTCTGCGGGCCGGTCTGGTTGCAGGTGTACAGCTGGAGGTTGGTGCCCTCGGCCTGGTAGGGGACGTCGAGGCAGAGACCGGAGTTCACGTTGACCAGTGCGCCCGTCGACGAAGCCCGCCACTGGTGTGCGGGATGGGCGGTGGCGCAGTCCCACAGTTTGATCGCCGTGCCACTGGTGGTGCCGTTGCCGTACGCCACCATGCATTTGCCGAAGGCCTGAACGGTGAAGGTGGTGTTGTCCGAGCTGGTCGGCACCAATGACCAGTTCTGCGCGGCGGTGCCGTTGCAGGTGTACGACTGGATGTCGGTGCCGTTGGCGGTCGCGCTGCCGGCGACGTCGACACATTTACCGGCGACGCCCATCGAGTTCAGCGGGCCGGTCGGTGTGCTCGACGGCGACAGCGCGCGCAGTCTGCCGTCCGACGTGATCCACAGGGTCGGGGTGTCGTACTGCCCCGGATCGGCGGTGTTGTAGCGCGTACCCATCAGGACGTTGCGGGTCTTGGTGGTGTTGAACCACAACGACACCGAACTCGGGCCGGCCGACACCAGGCCGGTGGGCAGGCCCATGTAGGCGCCGGTGCCGTTGAACGACGCCGCCTTGCCGTGGTCCGGCCCGAACGGCCCGTCCACCGAGCCGAGCTGGACCGAGTTGTAGTACGCCGTACTGCCGTTGACCTGGTTCACCGCCTCGGTGACACCGCTCTCGGCCATCCGCCAGTAGTTGGTGGGCGCACCGCCGAGGACGGCACTCTCGTACACCTTCGTCGAGCCGCCGAGGACCGGGGCCTTCGGTTTCCACACGCCGCCGTTGCCGTCGGTGAGCTCCGCTACCCGGCCGGTTCCGCCGTCGTAGCCGACTGTCGCGGTGGCGCCGCCGGAGGGCCGTACCACCTTGGTCATCGGCTGGACGGCGTCGCGGGCGGCCCACAGGGTGTCGACCACGGCCTTGTCGACGGCCGAGTCGAAGTAGGCCACCTCGGCGATCGACCCGGTGAACCGGTCGAGCCAGCCCTGGTTGCTGATCGTGTTGCCGATCGCCTGGTTCGGCCAGCCACCACCGAGGAAACCCCGGCCGAGGTACGAGTTGTACGGGCTCATGTCCTGCACGGTGACGCCGGTCTCGAAATCGACCTGCTGACCGTCGACGTACAGCTCCTGCCGGTTGCCGGACGCGGACAGCACCACGTGGTGCCAGTTGCCGTCGGCCACCGTCGCTGTGGAGGACATCGGGTTGCGGACCCGGGACGGGAACAGCTGGGTGGTGTAGCGCTTGGCGTCGCAGGTCCAGATGTGGGTGCTGCCGCCCGGCGTGACGGATTCGAGGGTGATGCAGGCGCCCGAGTTGTCGTTGACGATCTGGCCGTCGACCTGCACGTCCCACTTCTGGTTGCCCTGCGAGCTGTCGCAGGTGCCGACGACCACGTCGGTGCCGTTGGTGATGTCGTGGTCCTCGGTGTCGAGGCACTTGGTCACGCCGCCGATGGTGAACATCAGCTGCCGCTGCGACGTCCAGGCGAAGGACTGGTCGGTCGTGCCGGCACAGGCTCGCATCACGATGACGACGCCGTCGGTGGTGCTGGGCGCGGTGATGCACTGGCCGTGCCGGGCGGATTGCAGTGGGCCGATCGACGTCGCCAGTTGCGGGGCCTTCGGGAAGCCGCCCATCAGCCGGCCGTCGCTTCCGACATACAGGGTCGGGTTGTACGGCTGGTAGGTGGTGCCGGCCGCCGCGTCGGCCTCCAGCGACTGTCCGTAGAGGACACCCGGGCCGGCCGACGCGGTGGTCTTGAACCACATACTGATCGCCTGGTTACCGGCGTCACTGGCGAGCCGGGCCGGCACCTGGACGTGTGCGGACGAGCCGTTGAAGCCGGCCGCCGTCGCGGTCGATCCGGCCAGCGGACCCGGCTGGCCCAGGGTCACGTTGCTGTAGGTGCCGACGTCGGCGCCGCCGTTCTCCAGCACTGAGCTCTCGGCCTTGGCGCCGGACGTCTCGTTGAGCCGCCAGTACGAGTACGGGCGCACGTTGGCGACGGCGGTCTGGTAGGCCGAGGTCGACGCGTTGTGCTCGTAGGTATGGCACTCGCCCGAGCTCGTCGGGGGACACACCCGGGTCAGCTTTCCGCTGGTGTAGGCGTACGTCCAGGTGTTGACGGTGCCCTGGTCGCCGGCCACCGCCGGGTCGGTGGCCACCGAGGCGACGCGGTTCGGCGACGACCCGGTCCAGGCGACATCGAGGGTACGGCCGGAAGCCGCCGTGACCATGGTGATCAGGCCGCCGGTGTAGGTGAAGGTCTGCGCCTTGCCACTGACGTCCCGGATCGCCGAGATCGTGTATCGACCGGCCGCGCTGTTCTGCTTGAACTCGTAGGTGGTTCCGTCCTTCTCGGTCAGCTCGTAGCCGCTCGAGTTGATGAACCTCAGGTTGGAGGCACGCCCCGCCGGTGAGTAGAACGAGCCGTCGGCGTTACGGCCGAAGGCCACCTCGCGGCCGTTCGGGTAGGTTACGACCGCGGTGTTCACCGCTGTGCTGCCGCCGACGGTCGCCTTCTTCTCCACCACTTCGGCGTCCAGCACGCTCGACCAACCCGCGCCGAACGCCTGGTCGGTCCGTGGGTCGATGCTGTTGTACGACCGGGCGACCTCCAGCGGCGGCCCGACCGTGGCGACCATCGCGTCCCGTGCCGACGTGGTGTAGTTGCCGATCGCCGGGTCGAAGCCCTGGCCGCTGTTCTGCGACAGCGCGGAGGTGATCGCGGGCTGCGGCACCGGGGTGGTGAGCAGGTGCTTCACCGCATATTTGATGTTGTTCGCCAGGCTGTCGTCGACCTGGACGCTCCAGTAGTAGTTCTCGCCCCAGACCAGCGTCCCGGCCGGGACGGTCCACGACTTCTTCGTGATCCAGTCCGAGTTTCGCAGCTCGGTCTTGCCGTCCTTGGCGTACACGATGAACCGGTACTTCATCGTCTTCGGCCAGTTGTCCGGGTCGTTCGCGTCCGCCACCAGCTCGGGCGTCAGCGTCTGCGCCGATGCGCCGTACGCCGGATACTGCTCGTTGACCTGCGGGTCCACGTTGAAGTCGTAGGTGAGCGAGAGGTACGGGGCGTAGCTGCCGTCACCGTAGTCACGGGAGGTGAACCGCTTCCAGCCGGTCGAGTCGGTCTCCGAGGCGGTCAGCGCCAGCCCGAAGTTCGGCATGGTGCCGGAGGCCCAGCCATTGAACGTCCGGATCGGCAGCGTCACCGCACGCCAGGCGCCCTTGGACCGGTCGTTGCCGGTGTTCTCACAGGCCGGGTAGTTGTTCGCGATGGTCCACGAGGCGATCGGGGTGGTGTACGTGGGACCGGTCCACAGGTAACCGCCCTTGGACTGGATGTCGGTGCCGGTCCAGGCCGAGGTGACCCGGTGCACATAGACCGGCAGGTGGCTGGCGCAGTTGTACGACCAGGTGTGGTAGGCGACCAGCTTCGCCGACCGGACCTGCACGCCCTTGAGGTCGCCGGTGTTGAAGTTGCCGAAGTGGAGGAACGTCCGAGCCTTGGTGGTGCCGCTGTCGTAGGTGCCGACGGGCAGGTTGTCGCTGCCGGCGTGCGTGGTCGTCGCCTCGGAGTTGTCGACGAACACGTCGTTGGTGGCGGTGGTCGTCTCCGGATAGTCGACCGACGGGTCGATCCGGACCGGGTACTGCCGGGCCGGGTCGTTCAGCCACGCCGCGTCGGCGGTCACCTTCAGCGCCGGTCCGCCGTCCACGGTGACCAGGTCGTAGTGCACGCCCGCGGACTCGGCCGGCGCGCCCGACACCGGGTCGATCTTCGAGTCCTGCATCCAGCCGGCGGGCACCCGCAGGGCCACCGCACCGTCCGCTCCGAGCAGGTCCAGCGATCCGTCCGCCTGCTCACGGGCGGTCAGGCCGTCCAGCTTCATCGGGAACAGCCACTCGTTGCCGGCCGCCGGAGAGTCGATGACGATGGTCTCCTTCAGGCCGTTCCGGGTGGCCTGCAACTCCAGGTCGGTGCCCGGCAGGATGTCCTGGTAGGTGGCCTTCGAGCCGTCGACGACGGCGGTCACGTCAGCGGCCCCCGCCAAGTCGTAGGCGAACGTCTGCCCGGCCGGAGTGGTCAGCGACGCCAGTGCCTCGTCCGCCGACTCGACGCGCTGCCCGTCGCCGGCCGGTGCGGACGGCGACGCCGAGGGCTCCGGCGACACCGGGGCGGACTCGTCGGATCCGGTCGCCGCCAGGGTGAGGTCGATCGAGTTCGCGCCCGCCTCGATCCGGTCCCCGCGGGCGGTCAGGGTGGTGTCGATCGGCTGGTAGGTGCCGTCCGCCGCCTTGTAGTTGATCGGCCCGTCGTGGATCTGCCGGGTGATCGAGCCGTCCTCGTTCTCGAACTCGTCGTATGTGGCGCCCGACCGGTCCGGCCGGCGCTCGCTGGTCAGCTCGTTGAAGCTGGTCTCGTCGCCGGGCTTCGTCGGCGTGGTGAACGCCGGTGTCTCCGCGCTCGCCGGCGGCGCCGGATCGGCCACGCCCGCACCGCGGTCCGGAACCTTGCCGGCGCCACCGTCGGCGGTGGTCTCACCGCTGGACACATAGTGGTCGACGTCGCTCGCGTCGCCGGCCCGTTCCTGAACGGGCAGCCCGGTGACTGCGGCCAGCGCCGGAACCTGTAGCAGCGGCGCGAACAGTCCGGACAGGGGCCAGCCACCGTTCGACGGCACCACCTCCGGCGGCACGCCCAGCGACAAACCCACGGCAAGCGCGGTGACGACAGCAAGACGCCGCCTCATAGTGAGCCCCGTCCCCCACTAGATCTCACAGATGCTGCGGCAGCATGCGGCACGGTGATCGATATTCACAAGATCTTGATTTCCGGCCAGCTATTACGCATCCACTCCGGGTGACGGAAAATACGAGCTCAGAGCTTCATAGTGGAATTGGTCACACCTGAATCTGGGGCGATTTGCCATTCCGTGTACTTCGATGCGAAGTAGGCCAATAACCTCCCGGCGCGACAATCGTGTCGATCCTCTCGCTTGTCGCCTGAGCTGCGACTATTGGCCTGCAAGTTCTTTGTGGACGACAGATAAATTGCTCCTGTCGGCGCGGTTAACGGTCTGGAAAATTTGACTTGTCCCGCCATTTTTCAACGCCCTGGAAGGCCCGGAAAATGCCCGGAAATCTGGTGGATCTTGCAGGAAATATGCGTACGGGCAAACTGCGGTGCCCGCGCGGTGCGAACGGGCCGGCCGTCGTTCACGTACCGCGAAGGGTGTGTGAACGACGGCCGGTGGTCGCGGAATGTCAGACCCTTGCCGCGACCTGATCGGACGGAGCCAGGTTGTCGTCGGCGGCCGGTGGGCGGCGTTCCAGGGCGGCGCCCTCCACGTCCAGCTCCGGGAGCCAGCGCAGCCAGGACGGCAGCCACCAGGCGGAGTGGCCGAGCAGGGCCAGGGCGGCCGGGACCGCGATCATCCGGACCACGAAGGCGTCGAAGGCGATGCCCACGGCCAGGGCGAACGCGATCGGCTTGATGGTGTCGTTGCCCTCCGGGACGAACGCCGCGAACACCGCGAACATGATCGTGGCGGCGGCGATCACCACCGGGGCGGCCTGGCGGAAACCGGTGACGATCGCGTGTTTCGGGTCGGCGCCGTGGGCGTGCGCCTCGTGCATCCGGGAGACCAGGAAGACCTGGTAGTCCATGGCCAGGCCGAACAGGATGCCGACGATGATGATCGGTGCCAGGCTGAGGATCGGGCCGGTGGAGCCGGCGTTCACCGCGTCGGCGGCCCAGCCCCACTGGAAGACGGCGACCGTGGCGCCGAACGCGGCACCGATCGTCAGCAGGAAGCCGAGCACGCCGACGACCGGGACCAGCAGTGAGCGGAACACCAGCACCAGCAGCACGAACGCGAGGCCGACGACCAGGCCCAGGTAGACCGGGAGGGCGTCGTTGAGCTTCTGCGAGACGTCGATGCTGACCGCGGTGCTGCCGGTGACGTAGACGCGGGCGCCGTCGGCGTCGTCGACCTGGTCACGGATGGCGTGGACCAGGTCGACGGTCTTCTGGTCCTCGGGGCCGGACGCCGGGATCAGCGTGACCAGCGCGGCCGAGCCGTCGCGGTTCGGGGTGGCGGGCAGGGCCAGAGCCACGTCCGGCAGGGTGGCGATCTGCTTCTGGACCACGGTGGCGTGAGCGGCCGCGTTCGGGCCGTCGACCAGGACGATCAGCGGGCTGCTGATGCCGGGGCCGAACCGGCTGTCGATGATCGCCTGGGCGCGGGCCTGGGTGGTGCCCTCGGCGGCGCGCTGGGCGAGGGTGGTCTTCATCGAGAAGAACGGGATCGCGATGACGGCGAGGACCGCGACCGCGCCGATCAGGCTGAGCCAGCGCTGCTCGGAGACCAGCCGCGCCCAGCCACGGATGAAACCACGCCCGGCCGGCAGATCGTCACCGGCGGAGGAGCCGCCGGCGGAAGCGGCGGAAAAGCCGCCGACCGAAGCGGCGGAGGAGCCGCCGACCGAAGCGGCGGAGGAGCGGCCGGCCGAAGCCGCCGAGGAAACGGCGACGGAAGCAGGGGTGACGTACGGTCCGACGGCGACCGGCGGCAGGGAACGCTGCTTGCGGGGCAGGGCCCGGTGGCCGATGAAGCCGAGGATGGCCGGGACCAGGGTGATCGCGACCAGGACGGCGATCACGATGGTGGCCGCGGCGGCGATGCCCATCTCGGAGAGGAACGGGATCCCGACGACGGACAGGCCGGCCAGCGCGATCACCACGGTCAGGCCGGCGGTGACGACTGCCGCTCCGGCGGTGCCGACGCTCATCGCGGCGGCGGCCTCGACGGACAGCCCGCGGCGCAGCTCGTGCCGGAACCGGGTGACGATGAACAGCGCGTAGTCGATGCCCACGGCCAGGCCGAGCATGACGGCCAGGATCGGGGTGGTCGACTGCAACTCGGTGAAGCCGGTCAGCGTGACGATGCCGGCCGCGCCGATGCCCACGCCGGCGATCGCGGTCAGCAGGTTCATGCCGGCGGCGACCAGAGAGCCGTAGGTCAGGGCCAGGACGATCAGCGCGACGACCACGCCAAGGATCTCGGAGGCGCCGCCGATGTCGGCCGGGTTGCTCAGCGCCTCGCCGCGGGCCTCGACGGTCAAGCCACCGGAGCGGGCCTGGTCGACGGCGGCGGTGATCGCCGCCCGCTGCTCGTCGGTGACCTCGGACGGCTGCACCGGATAGGTCACCGAGCTGTACGCGGCCACCTGGTCCCGGGAGACGGTCGGCGACTTCGGGTCGAGCGGGTTGCTGACGGCCGCCACGCCGGGCAGTCTCCCGAGGCCGGCGACGATCTCGGTGACCTTCGCGGCGTTCGCCGGGTCGGTGATCCGCTGGCCGGCCGGCGCCTCGAACACCACCTGGACGGTGGCGCCCGCGGACGCGTCACCGAACCTCTCCTTCATCAGCGACAGGGCCGTGGTCGACTCCTGGCCGGGAATGCTGAAGCTGTTCGCGGTGGCGCCGGAGAGGGTGCCCGCGCCGACGCCGACCGCGACGAGGGCGACCAGCCAGGCGATCGTGACGAGTAAACGGTGCCGTACTGACGCCAGCCCGAGCCGGTGCAGCAGCGTTGCCATGACGAGTCCTTTTCTAGCAATAAAACCGAAATATCGGACACCAAGGTGGTACGGGTGATGCGCGCACCGGCCGGGGAAGCGGGAGGCGGGTGGGGCGGGTGGTCAGTGGCCGAGGGCGTCGTAGCCGATCTCGGCGAGGCGGGCCGGGGCGTCTGCGGTGAGCTGGTCGCAGAGGGCGAGACTGGCGACCGCGACCGCGCCGAGGGCTCCGGTGATCCGCAGGGCCCGGTCGGTGTCGCCGTGGAGTTCGTCGCCGAAGGCGGCGGCCAGCGCCTGACCGAGGACCGCGCACGAGTTGCCGATGTCGCTCTCCGGCTCGGCGAGCATCGACGAGAGCAGCAGCGCGACCATGCCGGGCTGGGCGACGGCCAGGTGGGCGAGGCCGGTCAGGACCACCCGGTCACGCTCCGGGCCGGTCGGCAGCGCGGCCACCCCGGCGCCGGTGTCCTGGATCTGCTCCACGCAGCGGTCGATGACAGCCGTCTGGAGCGCCTCCTTGGTCGGGAAGCGGTGCAGCAGGCCGGTTTTGGAGTAGCCGACCGTGTCCGCGATCCGCTGGACCGAGGTCTCCTTGAACCCGTGCCGGGCGAACAGGTGCGCCGCGGCCTCGAGGATCTCGTCGTCGATCTGCTGCTTCGTGGGACGGGGCATGGGGACCACCGTAGACCGTTATGGACCAGACTGGTCCGTCAGGGACCGTGGCGGTCCCCACACTGCGTAACGTCAGGTTGTGATTCCCCAGCGCAACCGCGATAAACCTGCAGAAGGTACGGATCGGGCCCGTCCACGGCCCAGCCGAAGACCAGCGGCTCGTCCTCGCACTCGACCAGGTAGACCGGCAGCCACACCGGCCGCGGGGCGGAGGCCTCCACCGCTACCGGAACCGCCGGCCCGGTGAAGTCGGCGACGTCGTCCCGGGCCAGCAGCCGGTCGACCGCCTCGGCGGGCAGACCAGCGGAAGCGGTGATCGGGGTGAAGGCGGTTCCGTCGGGGAGGGTCAGCGCCGGTTCGGGGAGCCACACCGCGTGGGTGGCGTGCGCATATGGCACCGGCTCCCCCGCGCCGCCGTCGAACAGCAACGTGAGGCGGCGGTTCCGGGACAGCCGGTAGCGACGGCCGTCCGTCATCGAGCGGCGGCCCAGTTCGGTCAGCGTGAGCCCGCCGGTGGTCCGGCGCACGTGCCCGAGCCCCTCCAGGAAGCGGGCGGTCCGGTCCACCAGCACCGGCTCGACCCCGAAGAACGTGGCCAGCTCGGCGATCCCGGACAGCCCGGCCTCGGCCAGCGCCCGGGTCAGGTATCTGTCGAACACGTCGTACGGCTGGGCCTCCCGCACGGTGGCCAGCACGTCGACCGCCCACATCGGCAGCAGCAGCGGCACGAACCGCACCGGCCGCACCCCGGGCAGCGCGCCCACCCGCCGGACCACCTCGCGCATCGGCAGGTGCGCGGCGCGTGTCACCAGCCTGTCACCGCCCGGTTGCGGGCCGGGGCACGGGCCGCGACCCGTTCGAACACACTGCCGGTGAGCAGGGCGGTCAGCTCGTCGGCGTCGGCACCGGACGGGCAGCGGGCGGCCACCCAGGCGCCGGCCACCTCCGGGTCGCGCAGCGGCGGGCGGCCGGTCTCGCCGACCAGCACCGCCCGGCGGGCCCGGACCAGCGCGACCAGCGCCTCGGGCACCGGCACCCGGGCCGCGTCCTGCAGGATGAGCAGGTCGAACTCCAGGTCGCCGTGCTCGGGCCGGCCCGCGCCGAGGCAGGTGGTGGCCACCACGTCGGCGTATCGCAGCAGCTCGGCGTGCAGCTGCCGAGACGGCCGGGCGGCCCGCTGCCGCCACTCGCGCAGCAGACCGCCACGGGCGCGCAGCACCGGTTCCAGCTCGTGACAGCGCTCGGCGAGAGCGGCGAGACCGGCCGGATCAGCGGTCCAGGAGGCGACGTCGGTCAGGGCCCGGGACGCGGACACAGCCGGAGAAGCGGCGTCGGCCAAAGAAGCGGCGTCGGCCAAAGAGGCGGGGCCGGCCGGGGAGGATGCTGGGCCGGCCAGGGAGGAGGCTGGGCCGGCCGGCGACGCCGGGGTGAGAGCGTCGGGCAGCAGGCGGGTCAGGTGGTGGGCGGCGCGCTCCGCGGACTCCAGCGCCCGCCGGGCGGCGACCTCGGCGAAGGCGGAGCGGTCGGCTGCCATACGGACGGTGCTGTCCTGCTGGACCTCTTGCGTCAATTGTCGGAGGCGTAGCTCGTACAAAGACATGGTGTTGAAAGACCGCGAGCGGGCCGCGGCGGCGGACCGGACCGCCTCGGCCAGCCGACGCCGGAGCCTGGGCGCGCGCCAGCGGCGAAGCCTGGAGGTTTCCGCCTGCCGCAACCCGGCGGTGAGCTGTTCCACCTGGTCAGCGGCCTGCGCGGCAGCCACCCGAGCCGTCTCGGCAGCCTGCGCGGACTCCCGGGACGCGGCGCCTAGACGCTCCCGCGCGGCCGCCGCGGTCGCCGCCCGATGGGCCTCGGCGCGGTCGGCGCGCTCGCGGGCCCCGGCCGCCTCAGCGAGCGCGGTGGTCAGCCGCCGCAACCAGCCGAGCGCCGGCGACGGCTCACCGAGCCAGGGCTCCAGGGACCGGGCGGCGGCCTGCGAACGGGCGAGAATGCGCTGCTGAACACCTGCTGCCGCGTCGGCGAGGCTGCCCGGGCCGGCGCCGGGCTGATCGGGACGGATCACCAGAGCCCCCGGCGGCAACCGGGACAGAACGGCATCAACCGCCGGCGGCGTCGGCGCGGCGAGCAGCACCCGCTCGCCGCGTTCCGCGGCCTCGCGCACGATCTCCAGAACGGTCACGGCCCGCGTGGCGCCGGGCGGAGAGATCAGACAGAACACATCCGGTACGGCCAGAGCGCGCGACACCTCGTCGGCGTCCGGCTGGTCGTCACCGGGCTCAGCGAAGCGCCCCTCGGCGAGCAGCGGCAGCAGCCCCGGGTTGACGGTGGCGCCGGCGCGCAGCCGCAGGATCGCCGCACGCTGGACCCGCTCGCTCAGGCCGGCGTCCCGGCCGGCGGACTCCGGGCCCAGCTCACGGCCCGCGGCGACGGCCAGTTCGAGCGCGGCGCAGAACCCCTCGTTCCGGTACGGCGGGTGCTCTAGATCGACAAGGGTCGACGCCATGCGCCCACCATAGTTGTGGCGGTTGCCGCCCTTCAAACGATCCGCGATTGAATGGGCGGACCACCCTCCCGCACAGATCGGATGCGCTGATGTCCCACCCCTACGCCGACCTGCTCTTCACCGGAGGGCCGGTGTTCACAGCCGGTGGCGGACCGGCCACCGCGGTAGCGGTCCGTGACGGCCGGATCATCGCCACCGGCCACGACCTGAGCGCGCTGACCGGGCCGTCCACCGAGGTGGTGGACCTGGCCGGGCGCCTGCTGCTGCCCGGCTTCCAGGACGCGCACGTGCACGCCGTGATGGGCGGCGTCGAACTCAACCAGTGCGATCTGACCGAGACCACCGACCTCGAGGAGTACCTGCGCCGGGTCGCCGCCTACGCGGAAGATCACCCGGACGTGGCATGGATCGTCGGCGGCGGCTGGTCGATGGAGACGTTCCCGGGCGGGGTGCCGGCCAAGGAGCTGCTCGACCGGATCGTGCCGGACCGGCCGGTGTTCCTGGCCAACCGCGACCACCACGGCGCGTGGGTGAACAGCCGGGCGCTGGAGCTGGCCGGGATCACCGGCGACACCCCCGACCCGGCGCACGGGCGGATCGACCGCAACCCCGACGGCAGCCCGGCCGGCGGCCTCCAGGAGGGGGCGATGGAGCTGGTCACGCCGCTACTGCCGGAGGTGACCACGGCCGACCGGATCGCCGGGCTCAAGCGGGCCCAGCAACTGCTGCACTCGCTCGGGGTGACCGCCTGGCAGGACGCCATGGTGTGCGCGACCAACGGCTACCCGGAGGTGTCCGACGCCTACCTGGCCGCCGCGTCCGAGGGCTGGCTGACCGCGACCGTGGTCGGCGCGCTCTGGTGGGACCGCGACCGTGGGCCCGAGCAGATCCCGGAGATCGTCGCCAACCGGGAGCGGCTCACCGTGGGCCGGCTGCGCTGCGACAGCGTCAAGCTGATGCTGGACGGGGTGGCGGAGAACTTCACGGCCGCGATGACCGAGCCGTACCGGGACGGCTGCGGCTGCACGACCGGCAACACCGGGCTGTCGTTCATCGAGCCGGCGGCGCTGCGGACGTACGTCACCAAGCTGGACGCGCTCGGGTTCCAGGTGCACTTCCACGCCCTCGGTGACCGGGCCGTGCGGGACGGGCTGGACGCGGTCGCGGCGGCCCGGTCGGCGAACGGCTTCACCGACACCCGGCCGCACCTGGCCCACCTGCAGGTGGTGCATCCGGACGACGTGCCCCGGTTCCGGCAGCTCGGCGCGACCGCGAACCTCCAGGCCTACTGGGCGTCACACGAGCCGCAGATGGACGACCTGACCATCCCGTTCCTGGATCCGGCGCTGGCCGGGCGGCAGTACCCGTTCGGTGACCTGTGGCGGTCCGGGGCGCACCTGGCGGCCGGCAGCGACTGGCCGGTCAGCACACCCGACCCGTTGCAGGCCATCCACGTCGCGGTGAACCGGGTGCACCAGGGCGAGGACTACCCGCCGTTCCTGCCGGAGCAGCGGCTCGACCTGGCCACCGCGCTCGCCGCGTACACGGCCGGGTCGGCGTACGTGAACCGGCTCGACGACACCGGCACGATCCGCCCCGGCAACCGGGCCGACCTGGTGGTGCTCGACCGGGACCCGTTCACCGCGCCGGCCGCCGAGATCGCGTCGGCGTCGGTGGCCGGCACCTGGGTCGACGGCCGGCAGGTCTACGCCGCATGAGAAAGGGGGCCGGTGGGCCCCCTTCGCTCAGTTCTGCTCGTCCTCGTCGTCCGGCTCGACGGCGACCTCGTCGTCGTGCTCGACCTCGTCGGCCGCCTGCGCGTGCCGGGGCGCCGCCTCGATCACCTCGGCGACCGGCTCCTCCTCGACGTACTCGCTCATCTGCGGCGCGTCGACCCACAGGGCGCGCAGCTGGCTCTGCATGAACCCGGTGAGCCGGCCACGGTACTCCCGGTCGAACTGCTCCAGCGCCTCGATCTGCTGCTGGAGGGCCTCCCGCTTGGCGCCGAGGCTGCCGACCACGTCGTCGTAGCGCTGCTGCGCCTGATGCTTGAGCTGCTCGGCGCCGGCGATCGCGTCGGCGCCGATGGTCTCCGCCCGGTTGCGGGCGTCGGCCACGATCTTCTCCGCGGTACGCCGGGCCTCCTCGGCGCGGGACTGCGCGTCGCGGGCCATCTGCTCGGCGCCGGCGCGGGCCTCGGCCAGCACCCGGTCCGCCTCGCGGCGCACGTTGTTCGCGTGGGCCTGGGCGTCCCGCGCGATCTGTTCGGCCGCCGCGAGCGCATCCGTACGGATCTTGTCCGCGTGGTGCTGCGCGCTCGCCACGTGCTCCTCGGCGGTGCGCTGCGCGAGGGCGAGAACCTGCAACGCCTGGTTCGGCAGGCCGGGGTTGGGGGCGATCACCGCATGCTCCGAGGTCTGACTGTCCGTCCCATTGAGCAGCACTTCGACACGATCCTTACTCGAGGGGGTGAGGTCCGGCGACCGGCGGACTCTTGGGGGGTGGGCCGGCGCGCATGGCCATGATCGGCGGATGCTACCAAGCTGAGCTGCCAGTTTGCGAGGGTCCGCTGACGATCACATTTCCGCCACTGAGGCTGTTAACGGACATTTCGTATATTAGGCTGAATTGGCTCTCGGGTCCGACCCATCGGAGGACGATCCATGCGTACCGCCTTTTTGACCTGCCTGTTCCTTGTGACCACCAGCTTGTTCCTTGTGTCCACCGGGCCGCAGGCGGCGGTCGCGGGCACCGTCGCGGGCACCGCTGCGGGCACCAGGGACGTCCGGATGGCGGTCTGGCCGATGGACGAGACAGCCGGCAGCACGTGGATGACCGACACCAGCGGCCGCGGCCACCACGGACAGATCGGACCGGAGGTCGGCACAGGTCTGTCCGACGGGTTCGACATGGGCTACCGGTTCGAACGGCTGGAACCGGACACCCCGCCCACCCGGCCCGGCCATCTGGTCACCGTCGCCGACCACTCGGACCTCGACCCCGGCGACCGCGACTTCGCCGTCACGATCCGCCTCCGGACGACCCACAAGTTCGGCAACATCATCCAGAAGGGCCAGGCCACCGTCGCCGGCGGAAGCTGGAAGGTCCAGATCCCGAACGGCCGCGCCACCTGCACCTACCGGGGCGCCCGCGGAACGATCGAGCTGCGCGCCCCCCACAAGATCAACGACGGCGACTGGCACGTGGTCCGCTGCACCCGCCTGAGCGGCGGCGTCCGGCTGACCATCGACGGCATCGAGGCGGCGACCCGGGAAGGCTGGACCGGCACGATCAGCAACAACTGGCCGGTGACGATCGGCGGCAAACCGGACTGCGACCAGATCGAGGTGGGTTGCGACTACTACGCCGGAGACCTCGACTGGATAAAAATCGAAGCCGCCTGACGCCCCACCTCACCACCGCACCGCCTGCCCACCACCTCCCCGGCCCGAGCCACCGGGCAGCACCCCCAACCCAGCCACCTCGCGACACCCCCCAGCCACCTCGCGACACCCACCCCAGCCGCCTCGCGGCGGCCGAGACCGCCGGCCGTCGCTCAGCACGCTTTCTCCGGCCGTATTCCAGCCGTAGGCGACGGCTGAGGTGGTCCGCCTTCGGCTCCCTCGCCGCCGCGTCACCCATCACCGCAGTTCGGCTGGCTTGCCCCACACCGTCGCAGCGCCGCCACCGACCCCAACCGCTACTTCCCTCGCCCCTCACCGCCGCGCGCCACGTCTCTCGCCGTCACGCCGCCCGCCGCACCCCGGTCGCCCATTCGCCCCACGCCTCGCTCGCCGCGGCCCCGCTACCTACACCTCGCCGCGCCCCACTCGTCACGGCCCACTCACCGCACTCCACTCGCCGCGCCCCACTCGTCACGGCCCACTCGCCGCACTCCACTCGCCGCGTTCCACTCGTCACGGCCGCTCGCTGGATCTTGCACGAATGTTCACCCTGCGAGTGGATCTTGCAGCGTTCTCCATGCCCGGGCGGGGAAACACTTGCAAGGTCCGCGCCACAAAGTGGTTCTTGCAAGGCGATACACCTCCAGACAGGAATAATCGTGCAAGATCGCCGCGGGCAGGGAGAACCGTGCAAGATCGCCGCGGGCATGGGGAGGATCTTGCAAGATCGCCACGGACGAGGGCCACGCAGTATCGCCGCAGGCGGGAGGATCGCGCAGAATCGTCAGAGACGGGAGGATTGTGCGAGATCGCCGCAGCCGGAGGGATCGTGCCAGATCGCCGCTGGCGGAGGGATCGTGCAAGATCGCCGCAGGCAGGAGGATCGTGCAAGATCTACGGGAGCGCAGGCGGCGCCACGCCAGATCCGGCTGGTCGTCAGGGCTGTCTTACGCCTGTCGGGACAGCCGGTGCGGGCCGGCTGGGTTTGATCTTGTGGGGCGGGTTCAGAGGTGGGACAGGGCGAAGGACAGCAGGAAACCCGTCACGGTGATCAGGCCGATCAGGAGGTGGGCGTCTTCGAACGCCTCCGGGATCATGGTGTCGGCGACCATCGTCAGGATCGCGCCGCCGGCCAGGGCGGTGATCCAGCCGAGCAGGGCGGCCGGCGCGTCGGCCAGGATCGTGTATCCGGCTATCGACGCGATGCCACTGATCAGGGCGATCCCGGACCAGAGGCCGAAGACGTACGTCCGGTTGCGTCCGGCCGCCCGCATTCCGGCCGCGCTGGACAGGCCCTCGGGGACGTTGCTGACGAAGACCGCCACCACCGTGGCCACGCTGACCCCGCCGCCGGCGAGCAGGCTCGTGCCGATCACTATCGACTCGGGGATGCCGTCGAGCAGGGCGCCGAGCGCGAGGGCCAGGCCGGTTCCGTCGTCCTTGCGGTCCGCGGAGCGCTTGCGGTTGCGGGCGCCGCGCCGGGCCAGCAGCACGTTGCAGCCGGTGTAGATCAGGGCGCCGGCGATCGCCCCGGAGGCCGCCCACTCCATGCCGGCCTGTTCGTAGGCCTCGCCGACCAGTTCGAACGCGACCGCCGACAGCAGCACACCGGCGCCGAACGCCATGATCGACGCGATGATCCGCCGCGGGATGTCGACGAGGTAGCCGACCGCCGCGCCGAGGAGCAGCGCGGAACCGGCCAGCAGTCCCCAGCCACCCGCCTCCAACCAACCGGGCATGACGGCGATCATGCCCGGTCATCCCGCCCGGCACACCATCCAGGCGGGATGACCGGCAAGCGTCCGAGGCAACCCAGGCGGCCTTGTTGACGACGGGAACACCTGTCCCGCCCAACTCCACAAGATCGCCGAGATTGGGCCGGCTAGCGGCCGAAACCGCGGGCGAGCCGGTGGTACGCCTGGTTCCAGCGCACCTCCTTGACGAACGACCGGGTGGTGGTCGCCTCGTCGATGACCAGCAGTTCGGTGCCGACCATCTCGGCCAGGTCGGCCAGTTCCTCCGCGCCGACCGCCGACGACAGCACGGTGTGGTGCGGGCCGCCCGCGGTCAGCCAGCATTCGGCCGACGTGGACAGTGACGGGGCCGGCTTCCAGACGGCGCGGGCGACCGGCAGCTTCGGCAGCGGCGCGGTCGGCGGCACCACTTCGATCTCGTTGGCGACGAGGCGGAACCGCTCCCCCAGGTCGGCCAGGCCGAGCACGATGGCCTTGCCGGGGGCGGCGTCGAAGACCAGGCGGACCGGGTCCTCCCGGCCGCCGATGCCGAGCGGGTGGATCTCCAGCTTGGGCTTGCCGGACGCGATGGTCGGGCACACCTCGAGCATGTGGGCGCCGAGGATGACCTCGTTGCCGGGGGTCAGGTCGTAGGTGTAGTCCTCCATGAAGGACGTGCCGCCGCCGGGGGCCATCGCCTTGAGCGTGTGCACCAGGACCGACGTCTTCCAGTCGCCTTCGCCGCCGAACCCGTACCCGTCGGCCATCAGGCGCTGGACCGCGAGGCCGGGCAGCTGCCGGAGCCCGCCGAGGTCCTCGAAGTTGGAGGTGAACGCGCGGAAGCCGCCCTCGGTGAGGAACTGCCGCAGGCCGAGCTCGATCCGGGCGCCGTAGCGCAGCGAGTCGAGCCGTTCGCCGAGCAGTTCCGGCGCGACGTCGTAGGTGTCCTTGTACTCCTCGACGAGCTTGTCGATCTCGGTGTCCGGCTGCTGGTCCACGACTGCGACGAGGTCGTTCACCCCGTACGTGTTGACCGAGACGCCGAACCGCAGCTGAGCCTCGACCTTGTCGCCTTCGGTGACCGCGACGTCGCGCATGTTGTCACCGAAACGCGCGAGCTTGAGGCTGCGCATCGCGGCATAGCCGCGGGCGGCCTTCACCCAGGTGGAGATGCGGGCGGCCACGGCCGGGTTGCTGACGTGCCCGGCGACGGTCTTTCGCGGTACGCCCAGACGCGCCTCGATGAACCCGAACTCCCGGTCGCCGTGCGCGGCCTGGTTGAGGTTCATGAAGTCCATGTCGATCTCGGACCAGGGCAGTTCGACGTTGTGCTGGGTGTGCAGGTGCAGCAGTGGGGCCCGCAGCGCGTCCAGCCCGGCGATCCACATCTTGGCCGGGGAGAACGTGTGCATCCACGCGACCACGCCGAGCACCCCGGGTGTGGACGAGGCCCGCCGGCAGATCTCCAGGATCTGTTCGGCGCTGGTCAGCACCGGCTGCCAGACGACGTCCGCGTCGAGCTGCGCGTCCAGCTGTCCGGCGATCTCCCGGGACTGGGAGGCGACCTGCTCCAGGGTCTCCGGTCCGTAGAGTCCCTGGCTGCCGGTGAGGAACCAGATTTCCCCGTTACTCATGTGGTCGCCTTTCTCGTACTTTCGTAGTCATGCTGGTTATTTCGCTTTTCTCGTGACGAGTCGCTGCATCACGATGAAGACGAACAGGAGCACGCCGATAATGATCCGTGCCCAGGCCGCGTTCAGATCGCCCTGGAAGTTGATGATCGTCCGGATCAGGCCGGTGACCAGGACGCCGAGCACGGTGCCCCAGACGAAGCCGGAGCCGCCGGTCAGCAGCACGCCGCCGATGACGCAGGCGGCGATCGCGTCCAGCTCCATGCCGTTGCCCTGCAGCGCCCAGCCGGAGGTGGAGTTGATGCTGAACAGCACACCGCCGAGCGCCGCGCAGAAACCGCTCAGGGTGTAGACGGCGATCTTGGTACGCCCCACCGGCAGGCCCATCAGCAGCGCCGAGTCGGCGTTGCCGCCGATCGCGTAGACGTTGCGGCCGAACCGGGTCCAGGCCAGCACCGCCGCCGCGACCACGACGGTGAGCACCGCGACGATGGCGATCGGCTTGGTCACCACGCCGTCGGCCAGCACGATCCGGAAGTCGGACATCTCCCGCCACATGTCGTCGCGGATCGGGACCGACTCGTCGTTGATGGTCAGCGCCGCGCCGCGGGCCAGGAACAGCCCGGCGAGAGTGGCGATGAACGGCTCCACCTTGAAGTAGTGGATCACCGCACCCTGGCCGGCTCCGATCAGCGCGCCCAGCAGCAGCACCGCCGGCAGGACGACCAGCGGCGGCCACTCGGCCTTGAGCAGGGTTGCGGTCAGGATCGTGGTCAGCGAGATGACCGCGCCGACCGACAGGTCGATGCCGCCGGTGATGATCACGAAGGTCATCCCGACCGCGACCACCAGCAGCACCGCGTTGTCCCGGAACAGGTTGACGATGACGCTCGGGTCTTCGAAGTTCCGGTAGTTGGCGACGCCGCTGCTGTACATCACGATCAGCAGGAACAGGGTCGCGAGGATCGGGATGTACCGGCTGTTCGGCTTGTAGACCCGGCGCCGCTTGTTGAGCAGCGGCCCTCCACCGTCCTTGGTGACCGGAGTCATGTCCGTGGTGGTCATGCTGGCGCTCCAACTTTCTGCACGGCCGGGCGCTTGAAACGCCCGAAGACCTTCGCGCGGAAGTCCGGCGACTGGGACAGGCAGAGCGCTACCACCACGACGGACTTGAACAACAGGTTGGCCTCGGCCGGGATGCCGATCGCGACCACGGTGACCCGCAGCGTCTGGATGATGACCGCGCCGAGCACGGTGCCGATGATCGAGAACCGGCCGCCGATGAGTGCGGTGCCACCGATGACCACGGCCAGGATCGCGTCCAGCTCGATCAGGTTGCCGGCCGAGATGCTGTCCGCGCTCTTGATGTCGGCGCTGGCGATCAGACCCGCGAGACCGGCGAAACCGCCCGCCACCACGTACGTCATGATCGTGATCCGGCGAGCGCCGATGCCGGCCAGCCGGCTCGCCGTCGGGCTGCCGCCGACCGATTCGAGCAGCAGGCCGAGAGCGGTACGCCGGGTCAGCAGGACGGTCAGTCCCACCGCGGCCGCGGCGATCAGCAGCGCGATCGGCAGGGTCAGGAAGAACCCGGAGGCCAGCGCCGAGTACGGCCCGGACTGCACGTTGATGATCTGGCCCTCGGTGAACAGCTGGGCCAGGCCGCGACCGGCCACCATGAGGATCAGCGTCGCGATGATCGGCTGGATCCCGACCAGCGCGACCAGCGACCCGTTCCAGAGGCCGGCGACCAGCGAGACCAGGATCGCCGCGCCGATCGCGATGAACACGCCGCCGAGGCTGTTCTGGTTCGGCAGGTCGCTGATCAGCAGACATGCGACGGCGCCGGAGATCGCCATCACCGAGCCGACCGACAGGTCGATACCGCCGGTCGCGATGACCAGCGTCATGCCGAGGGCGACCAGGATGAGCGGCGCGCTGCCGCGCAGGATGTCGATCAGCGAGCCGAAGAGGTGGCCGTCCTGGATCGTGATGAACTGGTTGGACGTGAACGCGTTGACCGCCAGCATCACCACCAGGATCAGCGACGGCCAGAACAGCCGGTTCTTCAGGATGTTCGTCATGAGGTTGCTCCGCTGGCGATGGTCTGCATGATGCGGTCGGCGTCGACGTCCGCGGTGTTCTCCAGCTCCTCGACCAGGCGCCGGTCCCGCAGCACCGCGATCTTGTGGCTGAGCCGGAGGACCTCCTCCAGTTCGGCGCTGACGAACAGCACCGCCATGCCGCCGTCGGACAGCTCGGCCACCAGGCGCTGGATCTCGGCCTTGGCGCCGACGTCGATGCCGCGGGTCGGCTCGTCGATGATCAGGAGCCGGGGCTCGGTGATCAGCCACCTGGCGAGCAGCACCTTCTGCTGGTTGCCGCCGCTGAGGTTGCGGACCGGGCGCTCCGGGTCGGCGGGCCGGATCTGGAGGGCCTTGATGTACTTGTCGACGATCTCGTCCTGCTGCTTGCGCGGGATCGGACGCGTCCAGCCGCGGGCGGCCTGCATCGCGAGGATGATGTTCTCCCGGACGCTGAGCTCGCCGATGATGCCCTCGGTGCGCCGGTTCTCCGAGGAGAAGGCGATCCGGTGCTTCATGGCGGCCTGCGGGTCCCGCAGGTTGATCCGCTTGCCGTCGACCAGCACCTCACCGGTGTCGGCCTTGTCGGCGCCGAAGAGCAGGCGGGCCAGCTCGGTACGGCCGGAGCCGAGCAGGCCGGCCAGTCCCACCACCTCACCCTCGTGGATGGTCAGGTCGTACGGGGCGATCGCGCCCTTGCGGCCGAGGCTCCTGGCCTCCAGAACCGGCTTGGCCTCGGCAGCCCGTTCCCGGTTGCTCTGCGCCTTGTCCTCGAGGTCCTCCAGCGCGGCCAGCTCCTTGCCGATCATCTTCTCGACGAGTTGCACCTGGGACAGTTCCTCGGTGCGGTGCTCGCTGATCAGCTTGCCGTTGCGCAGGATGGTGAGCCGGTCGGAGATCTCGAAGATCTGGTCCAGGAAGTGCGAGACGAACAGGATCGCCACGCCGTCCTCCTTGAGCCGGCGCATGACCCGGAAGAGCTGCTCCACCTCGGCGGTGTCCAGGCTGGAGGTGGGCTCGTCGAGGATGAGGACCCGGGCGTCGACGTCGATCGCGCGCGCGATGGCGACCATCTGCTGGATCGCCAGCGAGTAGGAGCTGAGCGGCGCGGACACGTCAAGGTCGAGGTCGAGCCGGGCGAGCAGCTCCGCGGCACGCTGCCGCATCTTGCCCCACTGGATCTTGCCGAGCCGGCGCGGCTCACGGCCGATGAAGATGTTCTCCGCGACGGAGAGGTTGGTGCAGAGGTTGACCTCCTGGTAGACCGTGCTGATGCCGGCCTGCTGGGCGGCCAGCGGACCGGAGATGGTCACCGGCGCCCCGCCCAGCACGATCGTGCCGCCGTCGATCTCGTACACCCCGGTCAGGGTTTTGATCAGGGTGGATTTGCCGGCGCCGTTCTCGCCCATCAGGGCGTGGACCTCACCAGGGAACAAACGGAAATCGACGCCGTCGAGGGCGACGACGCCGGGGAATACTTTTCGGATCCCGGTCATCTCGAGGACCGGGGACTGCTCGCCCATTCTGGCTCCGTTTCGAGCTCCGCAGGCCGCCCCGGATTCTCACCGGGGCGACCTGCGGGCAGATCAATCAATGAATCTTTTTCAACCTGGCATCGGTCCGATGGCGGCGGGTCGCCGGCAGGCTCCGGGTCGCATGGACCTCGCCACGTTGAAAAAAATTCAGTACTTGCGGGTGGGCAGAGCCGCCTTGGCCTCTTCCTGGGTGAAGGTGCCCTCCTTGGTGAGGATCCGCTTCTCCACCGGCGTGCCGGCCTTGACCGCCTTGACGGTCTCCATCAGCTGGTCACCGAGGAGCGGGCTGCACTCGACGATGAAGTTGATCTCGCCGGCGGCCAGCGCCGTCATGCCGTCCTTGACCGCGTCGACGGTGATGATCTGGATGTCCTTGCCGGGGGTCTTGCCAGCCGCCTTGATCGCCTCGATGGCGCCGAGGCCCATGTCGTCGTTGTGGGCGTACAGGACGTCGATCTTCGGAACCGACTGGAGGAAGGTCTCCATGACCGTCTTGCCGTCGGCGCGCTTGAAGTCACCGGTCTGCGACTTCACGATCTTCAGGTTCGGGTTCACCTTGATGGCGTCGGCGAAACCGGTCTGCCGGTCGATGGCCGGAGCCGAACCGGTGGTGCCCTGGAGCTCGACGATGTTGACGTCGCCGGTCTTGCCCTCGAACTGCTTGACCAGCCACTCGCCGGCCTTGGTGCCCTCCACCTTGAAGTCCGAGCCGATGAAGGACTCGTACAGCGAGGTGTCGGTCGAGTCGACGGCACGGTCGGTCAGGATGACCGGGATGCCGGCGTCCTTGGCCTCCTTGAGCACCGCGTCCCAGCCGGAGGTGACCACCGGCGAGAAGGCGATGACGTCGACCTTCTGCGTGATGAAGCCACGGATGTCGCTGATCTGGTTCTCCTGCTTGCCCTGGGCGTCGGAGAACTGAAGCTTGATGCCGGCCGCCGCAGCGGACGCCTTGATCGACTCGGTGTTGGCGGTACGCCATCCACTCTCAGCGCCGACCTGCGAGAAACCGAGGACGATCTGGCCGTCGTCGCCACTCGCGGTGCCGCCGTCGTCCTTGCTACAACCGGCGAGAGCGGAGACGGCCAGCAGACCACCGAGCACCGCCACAGACAAGGTCCTACGCACTACAACCTCCAGAAACTGTTACCGTTCACAAATAAGCAGCGGGTAGGGCGACCAGCCCAAATCCGCGGAGATCGGCGTCCTTCTGCGACCGCCGTCACAGCTTGCGTTTCTGGAGTGTTACCGTTCTCATCCCGCTCGTCAAGAGATCCGGATCAACGTTTCGAAGCTGTTGCAAGAACACCGTTCTCACCCATGGTGATCGAACCGAAGCTGCTAGGAATCGTCCAATGGCGACATCTGAACAGGTGCCGAGCACTGATCCGGCCCTCGAACCAACCGCGCCCGCGCCCCGGCCGAGATCCGGCAAGGAGCGTGGCAGCGTCATGCGTGACGTGGCCAAACTCGCCGGCGTCTCGCACCAGACCGTGTCGCGCGTGATCAACGAACATCCCAACGTGCGCGCCGAAACCCGCGAACGGGTGCTCGCCGCGATGCGGTCGCTCAACTACCGGCGCAACCTGGCCGCCCGGACGCTCGCCACCAGAGAGTCACGGACCCTCGGCATCGTCGGTTTCGAGACCACCCTGTTCGGTCCCGAATCGATGCTCTACGGCATCGAGAGCGCCGCCCGTGCCGCCGGTTACCTGGTCAGCGTCGCCACCGTCCGGGATCTGTCGCACCGGCCGGTGCTCGAAGCCGTCGACCGGCTCGTCCAGCACGGCGTCGACGGGATCATCGCGATCGCCCCGAAACCCGCGGTCACCACCGCGCTCACGCACGCCCCGGCCGGGATGGCCTGCGTCGCGGTCGGCGGTGACGGCCAGGCCGGATTCCCGACGGTACGGGTGGACAACGCGGCCGGCGCACGCATCGCCACCCAGTATCTGCTCGACCTCGGGCACGCCACCGTGCACCACGTCGCCGGGCCGCTCGACTGGCCGGAGGCCCAGGCCCGGGTGGACGGGTGGCGGGAGACGTTGTACGCGGCCGGCGCCGTCGTCCCCCCGGTCACCGCCGGCTGGTGGGATGCCGCCGCCGGATACGAGCAGGGACGCCGTCTCGCCGAGGACCCGACGGTGACCGCGGTGTTCTGCGCCAACGACCGGATCGCCCTCGGCGTGCTGCGGGCCGTGCACGAATCCGGGCGGCGGGTGCCCGACGACGTCAGTGTGGTCGGGTTCGACGACATGCCCGACTCGGGGTATTTCCTGCCCCCGCTCAGCACCGTCCACCAGGACTTCGCCGAGCTCGGGCGGCGGGCGCTCGCACTGCTGCTGCGCAATCTCGGGCTGCCCGACGGCGATGCGCCCGAGGACGTGGTCGTGGCGCCGCGATTCAACCCGCGGTCGAGCGCGGCGGCGCCGCGCTCCTGAACCCCCGTCCCCGGACCGGCGCCAGCACCCCGGTCCGGGGACGGGCCAGACCACGAGCCGTCGCTCACGCGCCTTTCGGCGCCTTTTTGACCATGCTGAGGTACGGCTGAGGCCGCCGAACGTACCTCAGGACGGTTGTCCGGTGCGCATTCCACGGCTGAGGTTCGGCTAGCCGTCAGCTGAGACCGTCCGTGATCAGGGTCTGGTCCATCCGCGCGTGCCGAACTCCGGCGATAGGTGCCGCGGCAGCGGTGACAAGCGCACACGTTGGCGTTACGTGTGCTCGGATAGTCGTCCCGGCGTGGCTGAACGCTCACGATCGGCCGTGCGTGTGCGCCTGTCTCTGCTGGGGCGATGACCAGCGCACGCGATCGGCCAATGTGTGCGCTGGTCGACGTTGCCGACCCTCGCTACGGCAGTGACAGGCCCGAGGAACGGGCTGCCTACCTCGCACCGGCCGTCGCCCAGTCAGGCATTCCGGTGCTGGGCGACGGCTCGCGGTCCCCGACCATGACCGAGCCGATCCGGCAGACCTCGATCGCGAAGGCACTCCAGGCAGGCTGCGGGTCACGGTGGGTGGCTCATCCTCGCCGGTGAGGGCCATTGCGCTCTGGCGCTGCGCCGTTACAGTCCGAGGAGTGCTCGACGACGACACACCGTTCGCGGAGTCCTGGCGCCCCGGCGCCGGGCGGTCCCGTCGCGCCGCCACCCGTGACGCGGTCGTGAAGGGACGGTGAGCACATGGCTCCCGGATCCAACGGATGGTTCCGCCGACGATCACCCCGGCTCTCCGGGACCCTGCACATCCGGGACGCCACCGGCCGCGAGCTGGTCGTCCCGCTGCGTGGCCGGGCCGCCCTGCTGACCACCGGCGCCACCCGGCTCCGCGGGCACGGCGAGGTGTGGGCCGTGCACACCACGGCGCCGGCCGCCGAGACCAGCCTGATGATCATCTACGGCCGGGCCGGTGAGTCCGACCTGAACTCCGGGCTCTGCGCCGCCGGCCAGACGATCGTCCTCGACGGGGTCACCTTCACCTGGCGGGCGCCGAGCGCGCCGGTCAACACGGTCCCGCAGCAACGGTCGGCCGCCGGCGGGCCACCCCGCAACCTGCGGACTCCCCCGGCACGGTCGTCCAACACCCGTTCCGAACCGGTTCGAGACGGGCTGCGGTCCCGGCTTCGCAACATGGTCCGCGTGGTGACCCAGGCCGCCCGCCACTGAGCGGAACCCGGCTCCCGGCCACTCGGCACACCGCCGGCACCCGCGCGAAAGCGGCATCCCGGGCCGCTCGCCGTCGCGAGGTGAGAGCCGCGAGCCACGCCAACGCACGGCTGACAACGGGTAGCGTCATTCCCGAGAGCGACTCGAAGGCTCGTCCTGTTGGCGCTAACATGCCGTCTGATGGACGAGTCCAGTGCGTTTCGGCCTTGTGTCGAACCGTACCGGTTCCGTTATCGTGAGCGCTAACATTGTGCGGCCGAGGAGAATGACGACGTGACTTACGGTTCGCCGGCCCTGCGCCGGGCCGTGCTGGTGGCCAACCAGACCATCCCCAAGGCCGGCCTGGCCCAGCTCACCTGGGGCAACGTCAGCGGCATCGACCGCGAGGGCGGCTTCTATCTGATCAAGCCGTCCGGTGTCGCCTACGACGAGCTCACCGAGGACCACCTGGTCCCGGTCGACCTCCAGACCGGCAAGGTCCTCGGCGGCGACCTGCGCCCGTCCGTCGACAGCGAGAGCCACCGGGCGTTCTACCTGGCCTGGCCCTCGATCGGCGGCGTCACCCACACCCACTCCACCAACGCGGTCGCCTTCGCCCAGGCCGGCCGGGACATTCCAGTCTTGGGTACGACCCACGCCGACACGTTCAACGGCCCCGTCCCCGTGACGCGCGCCCTCACCCCTGAGGAGTGCGCCACCGACTACGAGCTGAACACCGGCCGGGTCATCGTCGAAACCATCGGCGACGACGAAGGAGCCGCCGCGATCCCGGCCGCGATCGTCGCCAACCACGGCCCGTTCACGTGGGGCGCCACCCCGCAGAAGTCGGTCGAACACGGCATCATCCTGGAAGCCGTGGCCGAGATGGCCCTGAAGACGCTGGCCCTGAACCCGAACGCCACCACCCCGCCCCACCTCCAGGAACGCCACTTCAAGCGCAAGCACGGCCCGGGCGCCTACTACGGAAACCCTCGCCCCTGATTCCCACTCGCGGATCTTGCGAGATCGCGCCGACAGATCTTGCACGGTTCTTCACGTCGGCGGCGATCTTGCACGGTTCTCCACCCTTGGCGGCGATCTTGCACCATTCTCCACCTTGGCGGCGATCTTGCACGGTTCTCCTCCCTGGCCGGCGATCTTGCATGGTTCTTCATGTCTGGGCGGAGTCAATACTTCGTTGCATCACTGTCGATGGATCTTGATGGGATGCTGTGATGGCGGCGCGGTTGAGTGTGGCGGAACGGGAAGAGATA
>NZ_JBEZXU010000081.1:0-50161 GCF_040638175.1 Actinoplanes sp. NPDC026670 | reverse complement strand
GGGGGGGGTTGGGGGGGGGGGGGGGGGGGGGGGGGGGGGGGGGGGGGGGGGGGTGGGGTTGGGGGGGGCAGGGGGGCGCGCGGGCCGGGTTGGGGGCCGGCCGGCGCGCTTGGTGGGGATGCGGGGTGTGGTTACTTGAGATAGGTGGTGGCGGAGCCGATCTTGCCGGGCGCCGGGGTGGCGCTCGTCGAGAGGACGTAGACGCGCAGGTTGCCCTTGGCGTTCAGGTCGATGGTCAGGGAGCCGCCGGTGACGGTCTTCGTGTCGCCGGTGACCGCGTCGACGTAGGTGCCGTTCGGGATTCCGCTGAACGTTGCGCCGGCCGAGACCGCGATCAGCGCGAAGCTGTCCACGCCGCCGGCGGTGTAGCGGCGCTTGTAGGCCATGTTGCCGCTGACACCCTCGGTCGAGTACTGGCCCATCTGCAGGGCGGGGACCGCCCGGCGGATCTGGTTGAGCCGCTGCAGGTGCTTGACCAGCGGCTGGGACAGTGTGGTGGCGACCTGGCCGCTGGCCGAGCTGACCACGCCGTAGTCGCTGGCGGTGACGCTGCCGGCGACGTTGGCGCCGTAGTAGGCCCGGCCGGTGGTGGCGAGCGGGCAGGTCGGGCCGCAGTCGATCTGCTTGCCGGCCTGGAACTCGATCTCCGAGCCGTAGTACAGCGTCGGGATGCCACGGAACGTCCACATGAGTGTCATGTTCTCGGCCCACGCGTCGGTGCCGCCGGTGTAGCGGGTCGACGACTTGTTCGGCCCGTAGTCGTGCGAGTCGACGTAGACGACGTTGTAGGTGGCGTCGTTGACCGAGTCGTCCGAGTCCTTGCCGTTCCAGTACGCGTTGTTGGCGTCACTGAAGTTCATGTGCATCCGCATGTCGATGATGTTCATGCCGGAGAACTTCGAGTAGTCGGGCGTGTGGTAGTTGTTGCCCGACAGGAACGCGTTGGTGCTGGTCGGCTGGTTGCCCGTACCCAGATTGTTCTCGTAGTTGAACTGCTCGAGCGCCGCCGCGACGTCGTCGGACGAGTAGGTCGCCCGCTCCTTCCAGGTGAAGAACTGGGCGGAGTGGTTGACCGAGCCACGGTTCCATTTGTCGTTCACGAACGCCGCGACCTCACCGAAGATGTAGAAGTCCTTGGCCTTGGTGGCGCCGTACTTCTGGGTGAGGATCTCCTGGAAGGCCGGCAGGAAGCGCCGGTTCCAGGTGACGCGCGGGATGTGCACGGCGGTGTCGATGCGGAAACCGTCCACACCCATGTCGATGTACTTCTTGTACGCCCCGATCAGGTAGTCCTGGACCACGGCGTTCTCGGTGTTCAGGTCGGCGAGGTCCTCGTGCAGCCAGCAGGAGCGCGCGTCCTCGCCCTCCCAGTTGCCGATCCAGCACTGGTGGAAGAGCGTCGACGGGAACGACTTGTTGGTCGGCAGCGGCCACTGGCAGTTGTAGAGCGCGAAGCCCTCGGCGCTCTTGCCGCCGGTCGCCACCCCGTAGTTGGGGCAGGTGTTGGTGGCCGGAGCGGTGGTGCTCCACAGGTCGCCGTTGTAGGGGCGGCCTTTGGCGAGCGCGTTCTGCGCCGCGGTCATCGTGGAGTCGTTGCCCTGGTGTTCCTCCAGCGGGTTGTAGGTCTTGCCGGCGACCTTCTCGCTGTAGAACCACTTCCAGTCGTTGTCGCGCGCGCCGTACACGGTCGGGGTGTAGAGGCCGTTGGCGCCCCACCGCGACGTGTGGTTGAGGACGATGTCCTGGTAGATCTTGAGGCCCTTGGCGTGGGCCGCGTCGATCAGCTGCTGGTAGGAGGCCCCGTCGGATTCGAGCCGCGGGTCGACCTCGTAGAAGTCCCAGCCGTGGTAGCCGTGGAAGTCGTAGTCGGAGCGGTTCAGGACGACCGGCGTGATCCAGATGGCCGAGAAGCCGAGCCCCTTGATGTAGTCGAGCTTGTCGACCAGGCCTTTGAAGTCGCCGCGGAACATCGGGTCGTCGTTCGCCGCGTTGCCCGACTTGACGTGCTGGCTGCCGCCGCGGTTGTTGGTGGTGTCGCCGTCGTTGAACCGCGCGGTGAGGATGAAGTAGATGCTGTCCTTGCGCGGGTCGCCGCCGAGCATCTCGCCGCCGGCCGGGGCCGGGTCGGCCGCGCCGGTGGTGACGGTCGCCGAGGCGGCGGTGGAGAGGTTGCCGGCCGCGTCGAGCGCCTGCACCTGGTACGTGTAGGCGGTGTTCGCGCTGAGGCCCCGATCGGTGTACCCGGTGGTGGAGCTGCTCAGCACGGTGCTGCCCCGGGTGATCCGGTAACCGACGACACCCACGTTGTCGGTGGACGCGGTCCAGCCGAGGGTGACCGTGGTGCCCGCGGCGGTGGCGGTCAGCGCGGTCGGGGCGGTCGGCGCGGTGGTGTCGGCCGGGGCTGTCACGCACGGGCTGGTCGCGTTCGCGGTGACGACGCCGCCGTTGACGGTGCTCGTACCCGTACCCAATGCGTAGTTCTTGCTGGAGTTGTTGTCCCAGGTCCCGGAGCCGTTGTTGAAGGTGGCGGCCCAGGTGGTGGCGGTGCCGAGGCTGACCGTCTTGCGGACCCAGCCGGTGCAGGCCTCCTCGTTCATCACCACGCCGGGGACCGTGGTCCAGGAGCCGCCGGTCGGCGCGTAGTGCAGGTACGTCGTGGTCCACGCCGTCTTGTAGTAGACGGTGGCCGAGTTGCTCGCCGTGCTGCACGGGACGGACGAGCTGACCGCGCCACCGGAGATCGTGACGGTGCCCGTACCCACGCTGTAGTTCGCTCCGGAGTTGTTGTCCCAGGTGCCGGATCCGTTGTTGAAGACGACCTGCATGCCGGTGGCGGCGCCGAGGTCGAGTTCCTTGGAGTACCAGCCGGAACAGCCGGTGTAGGCGCTCATCGCGACGCCGGGCACGGTCGTCCAGGAGCCGCCGGTCGGCGCGTAGTGGATGTTCACCGTCGTCCAGGACGTGGGCGCCTGGTAATAGACGGTCACCGTCGTCGCCGCGTGTGCGGCGGGCAGTTCGGTCAGAAGAAGCAGGGGTACGGCGCAGAGCGCGGCCAGCACTCTGCGGAGTATTCGGGACACGGGGGCCTCCAACCACCTCGGGGACGGGCGGTGTTACGGGGGAGATGCGGGCTCAACGAGTCGGTAATCCCGCGTTCACATGACGTGGAAGCTAGCAACTTCTTTCAATTTCTGGAAGCCTCTGCCGTCCTCTTGCAAAAAGATGCACTGAGATATGTCGATCTGTCCGTTGATGGGCAGCAAGAAGGGGCGCGCCGCGCGGTGCCGGCACGCCCCTTCAGGGAAGTCTGTCTATCGTCTGGGGGCCATCGCCTCGACGCCGGCGATCAGCAGATCGACCGCGAAGGCGTAGTAGCGGTCCATGTCAGGCTCGTCGCGATAGGACTCGGCGAGCCGGATCATCATCGGGAAGCGGTGGGCGGGCATGGCCTCCAGCTGCACCCGTTTCTGCCGGCGCCACTCCAGTTCCTGGTCGGCCGGCGTCCCCGGTGGGCACCCCGGCTGCCCGCTCACCACGCCCATGCAACCGTTCAAGAGGTACGTGGCCACCCAGTACCCCTCCTCGACGGTGAACCCGGCGTCGGCCAGCAGGGTGAGTGTGTCGTTCGTCGCCCGGTTGAAGCTCTCGGTGCGCGTCTTGTCCACGGAGTGCAGGAGCACCGGCAGGGACGGGTGCTCGCGCATCACCCCGACCACCGTCTCGACCACTCTGCGTAGGCGTTTCTGCCAGGGGTCGTCGACGTTCGCATCGGCCCGCACGTCGGTGAGCAGGTGGTCGACCATGCCCAGGAGCAGCTCTTCCTTGTTCTTGAAGTGCCAGTAGAGCGCCATCGGGGTGACGCCCAACTCCTTGGCGAGGCGACGGACCGTCACCGCGTCCAGCCCCTCCTCGTCGGCGAGGCGGAGCGCGCGGTCGGCCACGGCGGCCTTGGTCAGTCGATCACCGGTCACTTGACAACTATACGACGTACGGGTCTCATGTACGAGGTACATGTACACCGTACAAGTACGTCGTACAGGGGGCTTAGATGGAGAAGAATCGCCGGTGGTGGGCGCTGGTCGCGGTAGCGCTCGGCACCTTCATGACCTACCTCGACAACAACGTCGTCAACGTGGCGCTGCCGTCGATCCAGCGGGACCTGGGCCTCAGCATCGCCGGGCTCGAGTGGATCACCAGCGCGTACATCCTGGTCTTCGCCGGACTGCTGCTCGCCGGAGGCCGCGTCGCGGACGTCCTCGGCACCCGCCTCGCGTTCGTCGCCGGACTGGTGATCTTCACAGGCGCGTCGGTCGCGGCCGGGCTCGCCGACAGCCAGGGACTGCTGATCGGGGCCCGCGCGGTCCAGGGCATCGGCGCGGCTCTGCTCGCCCCCGCGTCACTGGCCATGCTCCAGGAGCTGTTCCCGGACGCGAAGGAACGTGCCACCGCCATCGGGATCTGGGGTGGGGTGGGCGCGCTCGCCCTCGCCGTCGGGCCGTTCACCGGCGGCGTGCTCAGCGAGCACGTCTCCTGGGGCTGGATCTTCCTGATCAACCTGCCGATCGGCGTCGCCACGCTCGTCCTGACCCTGGTCAGCGTGCCCCGTCAGCCGATCCGGGACGGGTGGTCGCCGCGCCGCCTCGATCCGGCCGGGCTCGCCTCCTCCTCGATCGGGCTGTTCGCTCTCACGTACGCCCTCATCGAAGGAGACGCGGAGGGCTGGACCTCGCCGCTCATCCTGGGATCATTCGCGGTCGCCGCCGTGGCGGCTGTGGCCTTCGTGCTGCTCCAGAACCGCAACGCCGACGCCATGATGGATCTGAAGTTCTTCCGGTCCCGGATGTTCTCCGGAGGTCTTCTGGCGATGGGCCTGTGGGCCTTCGGTGTCTTCGGCATCTACTTCTACATGGCCATCTACCTCCAGAACGTGCTCGGCTTCACGCCCACAGAGGCGGGCGCGGCGTTCATCCCGATGGCCCTCATCACGGCCGCCGGCGCCGTCCTGGCCCCGCGTCTGGAGATCCGGTTCGGTGTCGCCCGGGTGACCGCTTTCGGTCTCGCCGTGATGGCCGCGGCGATCGGCGGCATCGCCGGGTACGGCGAGGGCACCACCTACGGCGACCTGCTCCCGTGGTTCCTGCTCTACGGCGTCGGCGGCGGCCTGCTGATCCCGCTCAACACCGTGGTCGTCGACGCGCTGCCGCCACAGCGGGCCGGCATCGCCTCCGGCATGCTCAACGTCTCCCGTGAGGTGTTCGGCCTGCTCGGCGTCACGGTGCTCGGCGCCATCCTGAGCAACCGGACCGAGGCCGCCGGCGGCGACTTCCTGGCCGGCTACCAGTTCTCGCTGGTGGTGGCCGCGGTCCTGGTGGCGGCCGGAGTGCCGGTCAGCCTGTGGATGCTGCGCCGTCAGGCCGCGGCGGGCGCCGGGGCCGGCGTGGACGAGACCGCGCGGGAGATCCGCAGCCAGACCACGAAACCCCAGATGACGAAGAGCGCGTAGACCGCGTAGAGGATCGCCGACGGGTAGTAGCCGAAGTGCAGCAGCTCAGGCACGCCGACCAGGTCCACGGCGATCCAGCACAGCCAGAACTCGACCCAGCCACGGGCCATCGCGTAGGTCGCGAGCATCGATCCCACGAAGATCCACGAATCCGCGAGGTAGTACCACCAGGGGACCGGGAAACCGGCCCCGACCTCGCGGAACACCACGAAGCAGACACCCACTGCGGCCAGCGCGAGCGGGATGAAGACCAGGCGCTGCCGTGAGCTCGCCCAGTGCGGGATCACGGCGGCGCCGTGGTCCCGCCGGCGGTTGCGCCGCCAGGCCCACCAGCCGTAGATGCTGGTGACCAGGAAGAACACCTGCCGGGCGGCCTGGCCGTAGAGCGGGGTGCCCTGATCGTTGCCGACGGCTTGGCCGACGAAGACGGTGAACAGCAGGACGTTGCCGACGATCCCGACCGGCCAGGCCCACGCGTTGCGGCGCAACCCGAACAGCGCCGACCCCAGGCCGAACGCGTTGCCGACGATCTCCCGCCAGTAGATCGCCTGACCGTCGGTCACCTGCCACTTGGCGTCATAGAAAGCGGTCAGCAACTGATCGATCCAGGTCACGGCTTATCCTAAGCCGTGACCACCCGCCGTTACGTCGACGAGCCGGGCGGGGTGCTCTGGTACGACCTCGACGA
Organism: Actinoplanes sp. NPDC026670; assembly: GCF_040638175.1. Classification (NCBI taxonomy): domain Bacteria; kingdom Bacillati; phylum Actinomycetota; class Actinomycetes; order Micromonosporales; family Micromonosporaceae; genus Actinoplanes; species Actinoplanes sp. NPDC026670. Next base: position 43,970 of record NZ_JBEZXU010000081.1, on the reverse strand, counting down.
TCCGTCCGACGAGGAGCTACGGACCCTCGCCACCCGGTTCGGCCTGCACCCGCTCGCCGTCGAGGACGCCCTCCAGGAGCACGAACGGCCCAAACTGGACCACTACGACAACCACCTGTTCCTCAACGTGTACGCCGTCGGGTTCGACGAAGGGCCGCGCAAGACCGAGATCAGCGCGTTCATCACCCCGCAGGCGCTGATCACCGTGCACCGGACACCGTTCGACATGCAGCCGGTGCTGGACCGGTGGGCCGACGGCGAGCGCCCGCCCGGCGGCGTCGACTTCCTGGTGTACGCGCTGCTCGACCTCGTGGTCGACACCCAGTACCGGATCGCCCAGCGGATCGACGAGGCGATGGACTCCGTCGAGGACCGGATGCTCGGTGACGGCCCGGCGCCCCGCGACGTGCGGCGGCACGGCTTCACCCTGCGCCGGCACCTGGCCGCCCTGCGCCGGGCGGTCGCCCCGATGCCCGAGGTGGCCCGCTCCCTGGTCGACAGCGAACATCTCAAGCCGTACTACCGGGACGTCGAGGACCACGCCCGGCTCGCCCTGGACCTCATCGAACACTCCCGGACCCGGATCACCGAACTGCTCGACGACGACCTGGCCGAGCAGAGCAACGAGCTGAACGTGGTCACCCGCAAACTCGCCGCCTGGGCCGCGATCATCGCCATCCCCACCGCCCTGACCGGCTATTTCGGCCAGAACCTGCCCTACCCCGGGTACGAGCAGTGGTCCGGGTTCGTGGTCAGCACGGTGCTGATCGTGCTGTCGGCGGGCGGGCTGTACCTCTACCTCAAACACCGCCGCTGGATGTGAACCGGTTAAGCGCCGCTGTCCACAGGGGCCCCCGGGCAGCCTCCTGATCGCGTAACGTCCCCCGCAACCGGGGGAGGGGTGAATGTTCGCGCTCGTCTTCGGCGCGGTGCGGACCCGAGCCGCGCAGGTGCTGACGATTCTGGTGCTGACCGTGCTCGCGGCCGCCGTCGCCGCGGCCGGTCCCTGGTACGGGTTCGCCGCCGTGGGCAAGGCCGCCGACGCCTACCTGGAGGCGGCGCCGGCGAGTCAGCGCACAGTTACCGTGACCAGCCGCATCGACACCCGCGGCGACCCGGCTGGAGCCCTGGACCGGTTCGCCGGACAGGTCCGGGCCGGCCTGCCGAAGGGGATCGGCGACGGGCTCCGTGGCCTCTCCGCGTCGATCAACGTGCAGAGCGGATCGTCGGCGAGCACTACCATCGACCTCGCCCATCGGGACGAGTTCTGCGACCGGGTCCGGCTCGACGGGGCCTGCCCGGCGGCCGCCGGTGAGGTGGCCGTCAGCCACGACGCCGCACGACAGCTCGGCGTGACCACCGGTGACGTGCTGACCGTCCTCACCGCCACCTCGGCCGTGCCGCTGAAGCTGACCGTGGCCGGGCTCTACGCCCGGACCGACCCCACCGGGACGTACTGGTCGAGTCGTCTGTTCCGGTCCGTCACCGGGCCCGACCCGATGTTCACCGTGACCGCCACCTTCGAGCACAAACATCTGGCCAGCCCGACCGTGGCGTACGACGTGGTGCTCCCCGGCGCCCTGCTGCGCGGTGACGGCGGCTTCGACCTCGGCGCCGCGCTGGTCGAGTCGGACCGGTTCCTCGGCCAGTCCCAGCTCCGGCTCAGCAGCCAGGCCACCCCGCTCCATCTGGCGATCGTCCGCGACCGCGCCACCATCCTGGACGGCATCTCGGCCTCCGGCGCCCAGTTGCTGGTCCTCACCTGGTTCGCCCTCGGCCTCGCCGGGTGGTACACGTTGCGTGACCGCCGGGCCGACGCCGCCCTGCTCAAACTGCGCGGGGTGAGCCGGTCCGGGCGGCTGCGGCTGGCCCTCGGGCAGCACCTCGTCCCACTGATCGGCGGCGCGCTGATCGGCGCTCCCCTCGGATACCTGACGGCGTGGGCGCTGGCCGGCCCGGTGCCGGTCGCCGTGGACCGGCAGACCGCCCTGGCCTGGAGCGCGCTGGCAGTCGGCGCGGTGCTGGCCGGCGGCCTCGCCGTGCTCGCCACGGTCGAGGCCACAGTGCTCGGCCGGCCGGTCTCCGCGTTGCTGCAACGGGCCGGTTCCGGGCGCGGCTCCTGGCGGCCCGCCCTCGTCGACGTGATCCTGCTCGCGATCGCCGTCGCGGCCCTCTACCAGGTCCGGTCGGCCGGCTCCGGCGACGGCCTGGGCCGGGCCGCGCCGGTCCTGGTCGCGCTCGCGGTCGGCCTGATCGCCGCCCGCCTGCTGAACCGGTCCGCCGACCGGGGCGGCGCCGCGGCCCTGCGCGCCGGGCGGTTGCGGGTCGGCCTGACCGCGTTGCGGATCTCCCGGTCGCCCGGCTCCGACCGGCTGTTCGTGCTGGTCGTCGTCGCGGTCGCGCTGTTCGTCACGGCGGCCGGCGGATGGGCCGCGGAGAGCGCCGGCCGGACCGCCCGCAGTGAATCCGAGCTCGGCGCCAGCCGGGTGCTCAGCGTCACCGCGGCCAACCGGACCGTCCTGCTGACCGCGGTGCGCGCCGCCGACCCGGGCGGCCGCCAGGCGATGGCGGTGGTCCGCAACCGCAACGACACCGCCCAGATCCTCGAGGTCGACACCACCCGGCTCGGCTCGGTCGCCGCCTGGCGTCCCGAGTACGGTCCGGCCGGCGCCCTGCCGGACGCGGTGGCGGCCGCCGCGCTGCCCCCGTTGCCGCTGGTCACCGGCGACCGGCTGACCCTGGCCGTCCGCCGGGAGAGCGGCGAGGCGGTGGCGCTCACCCTCCACCTCCAGCACGAGGCGACCGGAGAACCGGTGAAGGCGCCGTTCGGCGCGCTGCGTCCCGGCGACCAGACCGTGACCGCGCCGGTCACCGGCTGCACGGCCGCGCCCGGCTGCCGGCTCGTCCGCTGGGAGCTGACCACCCCACCCGCGCCGGACGGGCGGGTCCGCCCGGCCCCGGCCGGATCAGCGGTCGTCGTGCGCCGCCTCGACCAGGGCGCCAACATCCTCGACGGCACCACCCTCGGCGACATCGGCCGCTGGCGGGTCGGCACCATCGGCGCCGCCGTCGACCTGGTCGCGGCCGGCGGGACCCTCCGGCTGTCCGCCGACGAGAACCACACCGAGGTGGACCGGGTGGGGGTCGAGGCGTGGGCATCCGACCACCTGCTGCCGCTGCCGGCCCTGCTCGCCGGTCCGGTTCCGGACCGCTGGCGGGACGACGAGGCACTTCTTCCGGGGTACGGGGAGCTGACCCCGGTCCAGGTGATCTCGAATGTCGCAGCCCTGCCCGCGGTCGGCGGCTCGGGCCTCGTCGTCGATCTGGACAGCACCCGCCGCCTCGCCGCGGACGCCGACCCCGGTGGGCAGTTCGAGGTGTGGCTCGCACCGGACGCCGGCCCCGGCATCGTCGAGGCCCTCACCGCGGCCGGCCTGACCGTCAGCGCCGACACCGACGTGGCCGCGCACACCGTCCGCCTCGGCACCCAGGGCCCGGCCGTCCTGGTTCGGTTCGAGCTGCTCGCCGGCGTCGCCGCGCTGCTGCTCGCGGCGGCCGCCGTCGCGGTCGCCGCCACCGTGGACCGCCGCTCGCTGGCCGAACAGCTCGCCGCGCTGCGCCTCCAGGGCCTGCCCCGCCGGGTCACCGTGAGCATCGGGTGGGCCGGCACCGCGGCGCTGATCCTGGCCGGTCTCGCCGGTGGAGTGCTGGCCGCCCTGCTGGCCGTCGACGTGACCGGCCGGACCGTCCCGCCGTTCACCGACGGCTGGGCCGTACTTCCCCCGCCCGGCCCACTCGACCCGGTGACGACCGCCCTGGCCGTGGCGGTGGCGCTGGCGGTGCTCGGCGTGACCGGCCGGCTCGCCCTGCAACCGCTGATGAGGAGCCTGCGCGACGGGGAGGCGGGCCGATGATCTCCCTGGTCCTGGCAATGGTCTGGAACCGGCGTGGCCAGGCCGTCACGCTGGCCCTGCTGGCGATGCTCGCGGTCGCCTCCGCGGTGGCCGCCCCGGCCTACGTGATCGCCGCCGAACGCGCGGTCGCCGAAGGCCAGATCGCGACCGCGCCGACGAGCGAGCGGACCCTGGTGGCCCGCCGCACCACCGACAGCCTCCAGGAGGCGTCACCAAACGTCGGCATCAAGTTCCCCGACGTGGGCCGGGTGCTGCTGCTCGGGCTGGGCGGGTTCACCTTCTACCACTCCGCCGAGGTGCCGACGGTCGGTCTCGAGGCGGGCAACTTCAGCCCGACCCGGTTCGTCTTCCGCCAGGACCTCTGCGCCCACGTGCTGGTGCTCGCCGGCCGCTGCCTGGCCGGCGAGGGTGACGTGCTGCTCGGCGAGGACACCGCGAAACGGCTCGAACTGGCCGTCGGCGACCCGATCACCCTGACCGCGGCCCGGGCGAACGGCCTGTCCCGGCCACCCACCTGGGATGCCGACGGCCCACCCAAACGACTCACCGTGGCCGGCGTCTACCGGGCCGTCGACCCGGCCGCCCCGTACTGGGGGCTGCACGGCTACTTCGTCTCCGGCTCCGACGTCGGCCCCGGCGAACCGGTCTTCACCACCGCCGGGACGCTCGACACGATGAAGCGGACCACCACCGCCATGGCGATCGACGGCATCGCCCAGCCCGGCACCCTCGACGTCGACCGGCTGGAGCAGCTCCGCGCCGACATGGAACGGCTCGACGTCACCGCCGCCGAGCTCCAGGACTCGCTCCAGTTCGACAGCGGGATCCCGCACCTGCTCGACCGGATCGACGAGGGCCGCGCCGCCGCCCGGATGCTGGTCCCGGTGCTGGCCGTGCCACTCGTGCTGCTGGCCTGCTTCACCATCTACCTGACCGTCGGTTACGGGGCCGAGGGGCGGCAGAGCGAACTCGCCGTGGTGGCGCTCCGCGGCGCGCGCTGGTGGACCCGATGGTGGCTGGCCACCGGCGAGAGCCTGGTCGCCGTGCTGGGCGGGGCGGTCGCCGGGTGCCTGGCCGGGCAGTTGCTGGTCAACGGCGTCGCGGCGGTGCTGTTCCCGGGCGCCGGGACAGCGCCGGCCTTCACCTCGCTGCGGTACGCGCCACTGGCCGCGGCGGCTGCCCTCGTCGCCGCGGTGGCGGCCCAGCGACGGCAGCTGATCAGCCCGGTCTCCCGGCTGCTGCGGCGCACCCCGCCCGCCGACCGTCGCCGGCTCGCCGCCGCCGAGGCGATCGTCGCAGCGCTCGCCATCGCCGCCGGCGTCCAGTACTTCCTCTCCGACGACCCGCTCACCGGGGTCGGGCTGTTCGCGCCCGCGCTGATCGTGCTGGCGTTCGCCCTGGTCACCGCCCGCCTGCTGCTTCCGCTGGTCAGCCGGTACGCGGTACGCGCTCTGGCCCGGGGCCGGCTCGGGATCGCGCTCGCCGGCCTCCAACTGTCCCGCCGGCCCGGCGCCGGCCGGCTGTTCGCGCTGCTGGTCGCGTCGGTCGCGGTCGCCGGATACGCCGCCTGCACGGTCGACACCGCGGCCCGTGGCCGGGACGTCGAGGCGTCGCTCGGCACCGGCGCCGACCGGGTCCTCGTCGTCCAGTCGACAACCCGGCAGGACCTGCTCACCGCGGTCCGTGCCGTCGACCCGGACGGCGTGTTCGCGATGGCCGCCGTCCGCATCCCCGGCGGCTCCACCACCCCACCAGGCCTGGCCGTGGACACCCGGGCGCTGGCCGCGGTGCCCGCCTGGGCCGACGGTGCCCCGAGCCGGGCCGGGCTCCGCGAGGTGCTCCACCCGGCGGAGCCGCCACCGCCCGTCGTCTACGCCGGCGCGGACATCGCCGTCGAGATCACCGCCACCACGTCCGGAGCCATGCAACTGGCGGTCTCCCTCTCCGCGATGGACGGGCCGGGCGTCCAGCTCCTCGAGTTCGGCGACCTGAAGAACGGCACGCACACCTACCGGGAGAACGTGGCGATCTGCGAGAACAAGTGCCGGCTCAACGCCATCCGGGTCACCGGGACCGGCACCGCCGTCGAGGCCACCGGCGACATGGTGATCCGTGGGCTGGGCACCGCCACGTCCGTCCCGCTCACCGACGCCGAGCGGTGGCGCGGCACTCAGTCGGCCCGGCTGTCGGCCGCGCCCGACGGTCTCCGGGCCGATCTCCGGGTCACCGGGGCGGTCGCCGACACGGCCTGGATCCAGCCGGTCACCACGCCCTATCCGCTGCCTGTGGCGTACGCGGGCAACCCGCCCGCCTCCGGGACGATCATCGACTCGGGCGCCACCACCGTCCCGATCGACGCGGCCGTCGCCCTGCCGGCGGTGCCCGCCCTCGGCCGCCACGGTGTCATCGTCGACCTGGAGTACAGCGACCTGATCTCGGTCACCCCGAAACTGGTGCCACAACCCGAGGTCTGGCTGAACGCGCAAGCTCCCGCCGACATCCTCGACCGGCTCGGCGAGCACGGCCTCCAGGTGGTGTCCGAGCGATCCGCGGCCCAGATCAAAGCCGGGCTGGACCGGCAGGGCCCGGCCGTCGCGCTCTGGTTCCATCTGCTCGCCGCGATCCTCGCCGGGCTTCTCGGGGCCGGGGCGCTCGCCCTCACCGTGGCCGTCGACCGGGCCCGCCGCACCGAGGACCTCGCCGCCCTTCGCACCCAGGGACTACGGCCACGGCCGGCCGGGCTGGCGACACTCTGGACCTATCCGGTGCTCGTCGTGATCGCGACCACCGTCGGCCTGCTGGTCGTGGCCGCGGCCTGGCGGCTCACCGGCTGGGGGTTGCCACTCGCCGGCCTCACCCCACCGGATCTGCCGATGCCCACCTGGCCCCGGCCGGGGGCGCTGCTGGCGGCGGCCGGAGCGGTGCTGGCGGCCCAGTTCCTGGTGGCGATCCTGAGCGGCCGTGACCTCCGCCGCCGAATCGAGTCCCGATGACCGCTCGCGCTGGCCGTTTCGCGCCGGCCGCCTCGCTTCGCACCGACCGTTTCGCGCCGGCCGCCTCGCTTCGCACCGACCGTTTCGCGCCGGCCGCCTCGCTTCGCACCGACCGTTTCGCGCCGGCCGCCTCGCTTCGTGTCGGCCGTTTCGTGCCAGCCGCCCTGCTTCGTGCCGGCCGCCTTGCTTCGCGCTGGCCGTTTCGCTTCTCGGCGACCGCTTCGCGCTGGCCGTCTTGCCGAAGTCTCGGCGATCTTGGCCGGTCCGCCACCGTTTTGAGGCCTCTGCACAGCCACCTCGGCTTGAGAAGGGCAGCCCTCAGACGGATGACATCTCCTCGCCCGCAACGCCTCCCCATGGTTCCTCGCCCGCGACGCTTCCTGACGGTTCCTCGCCCGCGACGCCTCACCACGGCTGGTCGTCCCGGCTCGTCGCCCTGCTCGTCGTCCGTGGCTTACCGCTCGCGGATCTTGCACGAATGTTCACCCTCGCGCCGATCTTGCAGCCCTTTCCACGCCCCGACGGGAAGAAAGCTGCAAGGTCTCCCCGGCGCAGTGGACCTTGCACGACAGACCACGCCCAGACGTGAAGAACCGTGCAAGATCGTCTCGAAGGTGGAGAACCGTGCAAGATCTACAAGGCTGGCCGGGGATGAATCCTCTGCGAGCACGGCATTCCCGCCTCGGCCCGGTGCCCCGGTCGCCTGTGTGACCGGTGCGACAGTCCGAAGGTGGGGGAAGGCCCGGCCGGGCGCGAAATCGTCGCACGGCAGAGGGATCGACCGCCGACACGGCAAAAGCCTTGAAGAAGCTTCTTCGTGGTGGCGAATCGCCGGGGCGGACCACGAAGCCCGTCGCGGATCTTGCCCGGCCGGCTGGCTCGATCAAGATCATCCGATGCGGCGGAAGCGCTCAGTTACCGTGCGGCGGAGGTCGGCAGGCCCGGTTCGCGGCGCGCGAGGCTGGCCAGCCCGGCTCGCGGCGCGCGAGGCTGGCAGGCGGGGTTCGCGGTGTGGCGGTGCAGCGTGATTGATGTGGTCCGGCATGACGTGATGGGGAGGAGACGGGCATGGGGACGCTGACGGTCGAGGAGGCCGATTTCGGGTACGGGGACGGGCACCCCGTGCTGACCGGAGTGACCGTGACCGCTCGCCCCGGAGAGTTGCTGGCGGTCACCGGCACGTCCGGGGCCGGCAAGACCACGCTGCTCAACGCGATGGCCGGCCTGCTGCGCCCGCGGGAGGGCACAGTGTCGGTCGACGGGGCGGCGCTGACCGGAAGGGATCACGCCGTTTCGCTCAACGTGGTGCTGATCCCGCAGGACAACGGCCTCGCGGCGATCCTGACCGCCGCCGAGAACGTGTCGGTGGCGGTGATCGCGACCGGTGGCACGCCCGCGGACGCCCGTCGGCGCACCGCCGAGTCCCTGGAGGCGCTGGGCCTCTCCGGCCAGGCGAACCAGCTGATCGACGAGCTGTCCGGCGGCCAGCAGCAACGCACCGCGCTGGCCCGTGGCCTCGCATTGCACGGCGACATCGTGCTCGCCGACGAGGTGACCAGCGAACTCGACGCCGCCAACCGGCAGCGGGTGCTCGACCTGCTGCGTGCGGAGGCGGCCCGCGGCGCCACAGTCGTCTTCGCCACCCACGACCCGGAGGCGGCCGCCGCCTGCGACCGCGAACTCCACCTGGCCGACGGCGCCGCCACCTGGCCCCGCCCCTGACCAGCCCGTCACAGCGCCGGCTCGTCATGGGGCCGTCGGCCGTCGCTGAGTGCTGGAATGGTGGGTGTATTACCGGGCTGGGCGACGGCTCGCGGTCTTCGGTGCGGGGCGCGTCAGCCCGGCGGTCGCGTTTCGGCCGGGACGGGCCGCCCGCGTCGCGGTGTAGGCCCGGGGCCGGGTGGATCCGTGGGAGCGGTGGCCGTACCCCAGAAGGGTGAAGCGTCAGGCCGAGGTCTCGTGACCGGACGGCACCAGGGTGACCTCGCCCTCGATGTGCTGGACGGTGAAGAGCGTCCCCGGCGGGTAGGAGCCGAGGACCTCCGGGGGTAGCTGGACCGTCCCGTCGCCGGCGACCACCGCGAAGTCCTGGCCGTCGCGGCCCTCGGCGCCGACCCGCCCGTCGCGGATGGTGACGGCCCGGCCGAGGCGGGCGCCGACCTCGTTGTCGTGGGTGACGACGACGATGGTGGTCTGGCGTTCGGTGTTCACCGTTTCGAGCGCGTCGAGTACCTCGTCGCGGCCCGCGGTGTCGAGGCGGCTGGTCGGCTCGTCGACGAGGAGCAGGCCGGGGCCGGTGGCGATGCCGACGGCGAGGGCGGCGCGCTGGCGGCCGCCGGGGGTGAGATCGGCGAGGCGGCTGCGGCCCTGGCCGGGCAGTCCGACCAGGTCGAGGATGCGGTCCGGATCGTCGAGCTCGATGCCGCGGGTGTGTGCGGCCCGGCGCTGGGCGAGCCAGATGTTGCGGTGCAGCGTGGCATACGGCAGCAGGTTGCGGGAGGCGCCCTGCAGGACGACGCCGATCTCGGTGCCGCGCAGCCGGGAGATCTCGCCGTCGGAGAGTTTGCCCATGTCGTAGGTGCCGATGTTGATCCGGCCGGCGGACGGGCGCATCAGGCCGGCCAGCAGGCCGATCAATGTGGACTTGCCGGAGCCGGACGGGCCGACCAGAGCGAGCGTCTCACCGGGGGCGATGGACAGGTCGACACCGGCGAGGGCGACCACGTCACCGGCCTCGGCGCGGTAGATGTGGACCACGCGGCGGCAGGCGACAGCGAGACCATTCACAAAGGTCAAGCTAGTCGAGGTGGACCACCGTTTCGACCCCGTCGGCGGGCCTCTTATCCTCGGGCCGTGCGCGACATCGCCGTTTTCACCGGATCCGCCCATCCTGATCTTGCAAAGGAGATCTGCGAGCACCTCGGTGTGCCGCTGCTGCCGACCCGGATCGACCGTTTCGCCAACGACTGCATCGAGGTGCAGTTGCAGGGAAACTGCCGGGAGCGTGACGTCTTCCTGATCCAGCCGCTGGTCCCGCCGACCCAGGAGCACCTGGCCGAACTGTTGTTCATGCTGGACGCGGCACGAGGCGCCTCGGCCGCCCGGATCACCGTGGTGCTGCCGCACTACGCCTACGCCCGCAGCGACAAGAAGGACGCCCCGCGTATCTCGATCGGGGGACGTCTGGTCGCCGACCTGCTCACCACCGCCGGCGCCGACCGGGTGCTGGCGATGACCCTGCACTCGCCACAGGTGCACGGTTTCTTCAGCATCCCGGTGGACCACCTGCACGCGCTGCGCGAGCTGGCCCACCACTTCCGTGGCTACGACCTGAGCAACAGCGTGGTGGTCTCCCCGGACCTGGGCAACGCGAAGGAGGCCGCAGCGTTCGCCCGGATGCTGGGGATCGAGGTGGCGGCCGGCGCGAAGCAGCGGTTCGCCGACGACAAGGTGGTGATCAGCTCGGTGATCGGTGAGGTCGCCGACCGGGACGTGATCGTGCTGGACGACGAGATCGCCAAGGGCAGCACGGTGTTCGAGCTGCTGGCCCGCCTGCGGGAGCGCAACGTGCGCAGTGTCCGGGTGGCCTGTACGCACGGGCTGCTCACCAACGACGCGGTGCAGCGCCTCTCCGCGGAGAAGGAGATCGAGGAGATCGTCTGCACCAACACGGTGCCGATCCCGAAGTCCAAGGCGACCGACAAGCTGACCGTCATCTCGATCGCTCCGGCGCTGGCCGAGGCCATCCGGCGGATACACAACGGCGAGTCGGTCAGCGCGCTCTTCAGTTAGCCCTAATTACGGGGAATCGCCCGCACATCGGCAGGCAAACGCGAATCATGATGCTCATGGGTGTCATGGCTTCCCCCCTCCGGTATGCGCTGGCCGACCTCGCCCTCGCACTCAGCCGAGCGGCGGCGGACCCGGCCGAGGTGCGGTCCACCGCCGCCCGCGCCGCCGCCGACATGGTCGGTGACGGCGCGGGCGTGCAACTGCTCCGTGACGACGGGCACTACGAGGAGATCTCGTACCACCATCTCGACAACGAACGCTCGGCTCCGCTGGCCCGGGATCTGTCCCGGGCCGGCCAGACCCCGGACGACGAGTTCTCCACCACCCTGGCGGCCAGCCGCCGCCCGATCGTGCTGGCCGGTGAGGCGGCGGCCGCGCTCGCCGCTCCCGAGCTCGGGGTGAGCGCCGCCGTCCTGTGCCCGGTGATCGTCGACAACACGTACGCCGGCTATCTGATCCTGACCCGCCACACGCCGGACGCCCCCTACTCCACCCAGGAGGTGGAGCTGGCCCGGGACATCGCCGGCGAGCTGTCGCTGGCGGAGAGCTCGGCCCGTGCCCAGGAGCGGCTGCGCAACGCCGAGGAACGCTACCGCCGGGTGCTGGAGACGATCCCGGAAGGCGTGCTGCAGCTGGACCCGAACGGGGTGGCGACCTACGCGAACGAGCCGATCGGCGTGGTCCTGGGCATGCCCCGGGCCGAGCTGATCGGGGTGTCGCTGCGGGGCTTCCTCGACAACGTGGGCCAGAAGGAGCTGGACCGGCGGATCAACGAGTGCCGGACCGGCCGGTCGACGGTCGGGGCGACCCGGCTGATGCGGGCCGACGGGTCGCGGCGCAGCGTGCGGATCAGCATGATGCCGGTCCAGGACGAGCATCACGAGTTCGCCGGTGTGCTGTGCATGATCACCGACACCACCGACCACATCGACGCCCGCGGCCTGAAACGGCAGCTCGACCACCTGCGCCGGCTGGACAGCCTGGGCCATCTGATCGGCGGCCTGTCGCACGACTTCAACAACCTGATGACCGTGGTGGCCGGGTCGGCCGACATGATCCTCGGCACCGCCGACGAGGACTCGCCGCACCACCAGCTGGCCAAGGACATCCTGGAGGCGGTCGGCACCGGGCGGACCCTCACCCATCAGCTGCTCGCCTTCGGCCGCAGCGAGGGGCATCGGCCCGAGGTGATTCCGATCCCCGATCTGCTCACCGACGTGCAGGCATTGTTCAGCCGTACGCTCGGCGAGCGGATCGGCCTGGACCTGGCGTTCGGGCCGGACGTGTGGCCGGTGAAAGCCGAACGCGGCCCGCTGGAGCAGGCGCTGGTCAACCTGGCCGCGAACGCCCGGGACGCGATGCTGCACGGCGGGATGGTCCGGGTGACCGCCACCAACGAGACGGTGGAGCCGGGTCAGCTGGCCGAGGGCGCGCCGACCGGCAAGCTGGTGCACCTGGTGGTTACCGACACCGGCACGGGCATGGACGACGAGGTACGCAAGCGGGCGCTGGAGCCGTTCTTCACCACCCGTCCGACCGCGGCCGGGCTGGGCCTGGCCACCACGGCCGGGATCGTGCACAACCTGGGCGGCCACATCGAGCTGGAGTCGCAGCCACGGATCGGGACGACCGTACACATCTATCTGCCGGCGGCCGAGCAGAAGACCGGCCCGGCGGGGGAGCGGCAGCAGAAGACCGCGGTGATCGGCCGGGTGCTGATCGTCGAGGACCAGCCGGACGTGGCGCAGCTGGTGCGCCGGCTGATCGAACCGGCCGGATACGAGATCGCGGTCGCCACCGACGCGCTGATGGCGGTCACCCAGGTCGCCGCGGGCGCCCGGCCGGACCTGCTGATCACTGACGTGGTGATGCCGACGATGACCGGTCCGGAGCTGGCCGGGGCGCTGCGCACCCATCAGCCGGACCTGCCGGTGCTCTACATGTCCGGTTACACCGCGGCGTCGCTCGGCCCGCAGCTGCACCTGGACGACAACAGCATGCTGCTGGAGAAGCCGTTCACCAGGTCGACGCTGCTGGGGGCGATCAGGTCGCTCTGCGGTCCGCAGCCACCGGTGTCGCAGCGCTGAACGCCCCTGGGATCGGGGTCAGCGGTCCCGCAACGACTCGGCCAGCCGGCGGAGGAACTCCGGGTCGTCGTCGGGGCCCATCGGGGCGGCCTGGACGAGGGCCGGGGTGGCGCGCCCGGACCGGAACCACGCGACCGGGCCGAAGATCGGGCACAACAGGATGAGCACCGCCCAGGCGCCACGCGGGAACGACTGGAGACGCGACCGCTCGGTGAGCAGGCAGTCGATCAGCGCCACCACCGAGAGCGCGACGACGACCAGGAAGAGCAGCGTGTTCAGGTGGGCCATGACCATTACGGTGGCGGCCCTCGGCGGCGGGTCCCGGTCCGCCGACGGTGCCGATGGGTTGCTTCGGCGGCGGACCGGGCTCCCGCGGGGTCAGGCGGCTGAGCCGCTCAGGGCCGGCAGATATCCGCTGGAGTAGCCGCTGCCGTTGGGGTGGTAGGAGTTCTGCGGCGGGATGATGGTGAGCCCGTTGATCCACGGCCGGGACGAACAGACCCCGTGACCGGTGAACTCGTCACGCACGTCGGACCAGACGAACCCGGCCGCCTCGGCGCGCTCCTTGATCTTCTCGTCGAGCACCCGGGCGCCCTCGTTGATCGACTTCCGCTTGGCGATGCTCATCTCGCACAGCACCGACGAGGTGTCGAAGATCAGCGGGTAGCCGAGCACCACCACGCGGGCGCCGGGAGCTTTTGCCTTGATCGCCGCGTACGTCGCGTCGAGTTCGGCCGGGAGGGTGTTCTCGACGTACGCCCGGCCGCTGTTGACCTTGGCCGCGCAGGCCGAATCGCTGGAGGTCAGGCAGGTGACGATGGTCGGCGCGAAGCCGGCGTCGTTGCCGCCGATGGTGATGCTGACCAGGTCGGCGCCGGCGTTCATGGCCGGGATCTGGCTGTTGAGGACGTCGTCGGTGGTGGCGCCGCTACAGGCGAGGAACTGGAACGACGCCGGACTGTTGGCCGCGGCCCACCGGGGTCCGTAGCTGTTGTTGCTGCGCAGGCAGGTGCCGGACTGGCCGGACGCGCCGACGCCGGAGGAGTACGAGTCGCCGAGGGCGACGTAGTCGATGCTGCTCGCCGCCTGGGCGGGTGCGGCGAGGACGAGGCTCAGGACGGACGAAGTGACGAGAACACTGACGATTCTCATCGATGGCCTCCGATGCTCCACGTGGGGATCCGGGGACCGAAGCGCTTCGGTTACCGCACAGTAGGCCGGGTGTCCGAGAAAAGGAATCCGGTGAAATTCCTGTTAAGAAGTAGTAACATGCATCGATGTGACCTGGGGCTATCACGCAAGGTCATGTTTCGTGTACGCGCCAAGCGGATCTTCAGCGTGCTTCCAGGCATGCGAGCTAGCGTCGGATCATGCAAGAGAGCCGGGCCCGCCGATTGGTCGAGACACTGCGGGCGCGCAACGTGTTCGCTCATCTGAAACTGCCGAGCGCCGGGCGTTCCGGATATGCCGTCCGGATCCTGCTGGCCGACGGCCGTGAGGCGCTCTGGGGTGACGACGGCAGTGCCGCGCTCAAGGCGCAGGTGATGCGTGACGGCGTGCTGGTCGGGTTCGTCGACTCCATCCCCGGCTCCGAGGACTTCACCGACGAGCAGGCCGTCGAGGCCATCGCGGCCGCCGATTACGACCGGCCGATCGGGCGCTCCGAGCCCCCGCCGGTCCATCGCCCGGTCCCGCCGCCCCCGCCGCCGAGCCTCACCCAGCGTTTCCGGGGCCTGCGCGGCTGACCCGCCGGGTCAGGCGGAGTCGCGCAGCACCAGCGGGGTGGGCAGGAGCTGGCCGGCCGGATCGGGGTGTTCGCCGCGCAGCTGGCGCAGGATGACCTGGGCCGCGCACGACCCGATCTCCTTGGCCGGCTGGTGGACCGTGGTGAGCTGCGGCTGGCAGCGGACCGCCCACGTGCTGTCGTCGAAGCCGACCACGCCCACGTCGCCCGGCACCGAGCGGCCGGCCTCGCGCAGCGCCTCCAGGGCGCCGGCCGCGATCGCGTCGGAGGCGGCGAAGACGCCGTCCAGGGACGGGTCGCGCTCGAGCAGGTCGCGCATGCCCTTCACGCCGGAGCCGTAGTCGTAGTGCGGCACGTCGGCGACCAGGGTCTCGTCGAAGAGAGGGCCGAGGGCGGCGCGGAAGCCGGCCAGGCGGTCGATGCCCGAGTCGCGGTCGAGGGCGGCGGCGATCATGCCGATCCGGCGGCGGCCGGTGGTGACCAGGTGCTCGGTGATGGCGCGGGCCGAGCCGACGTTGTCTATTCCGACGAACGGGATGTTCTGGTCGAGGTCGGGCGGGTGGCCGACGAAAGCGGCGGGCAGTGCGAGGTCGCTGATCACTCGGATGATCGGATCTTTGGTACGGGCCGAGACGACGATGGCGCCGTCGACGAAACCGCCGCTCAGGTAGCGGGCGACCCGCTCGGTGTCGCGGGCCGACTCGACGACCAGGCTGACCATCTGGTGGTCGGCGAGGGACAGGGCGGCGTTGGCGCCCAGCATGATCGAGCCGATGTTGGGGTCGTCGAGGAAGAGCGAATGTGGCTCCAGTGCGACGAACGCGACCGCCTGTGACCTGCGCATCTTCAGCGCTCGCGCGGCGTTGTTCGGTACATAGCCGAGGTCGCTCATCGCCGTCTCGATGGCGGCTCGCGCCTCGGCGGAGACATATCCACCGTTCAGCACGCGGCTCACGGTGCCCCGGGACATGCCGGCGGCGGCCGCGATGTCGTGCACCGTGGCGCGTTTCTGAGGCTGGGGCCGGGACATGTGGTCAACAGTAGCTGTGGGCTATTGACCTCGTCGCAGGCCAGTCCTACTGTGTGCACGTTCACACATCCGTAACCGCCGTTTAGGCTCACGGAAATGTGTGCACGTGCACACATTCCTTGACCAGGAGTTCTATGAAAAGCGTGCGCATGCCGGTTCCGGGCATCAGCCTGGGCTGCGACTACAACCCCGAGCAGTGGTCGCCGGACGTCTGGCGCGAGGACGCCGCCCTGATGCGGCGGGCCGGGGTCGACCTGGTCGCCGTCAACATCTTCGGCTGGTCCAACCTCGAGCCGAGCCCGGGCGAGTACCGGTTCGACGACCTCGACGAGGTCGTCGAGCTGCTGCACGCACACGGCATCAAGATCAACCTGGGCACCGGCACCTCGTCGCCGCCGCCGTGGCTGAGCAGCCGGTACCCGGAGACGCTGCCGGTCGCCGCGGACGGCACGGTTCGCTACCCGGGCGGCCGCCAGGCCTGGTGCCCCAGCTCCAGCGTCTTCCGGGACCGCGCGCTCGACCTGGTCGGCCGGGTCGCCCGCCGGTACGGCAACCACCCGGCCCTGGCCCTCTGGCACGTCTCCAACGAGCTGGGCTGCCACAACGCGCTCTGCTACTGCGAGACCAGCGCCGACGCGTTCCGGACCTGGCTGCGCACCCGCTACCGCAAGATCGAGACACTGAACGAGGCGTGGGGCACGTCCTTCTGGAGCCAGCGCTACTCGGACTGGTCGGAGATCCAGCCGCCCCGGCTCGCGCTGTCCCTGCGCAACCCGGCCCAGCTGGTCGACTTCCAGCGGTTCAGCTCCGACGAGCTGCTGGACTACTACCGGGCCGAGGCGTCCCTGCTGCGAAAGCACTCCACCGTCCCGGTCACCACCAACTTCATGGTCACCGCCCACATCCGCAACCTGGACTACTGGTCCTGGGCGCCGGAGATGGACGTGATCGCCAACGACCACTACCTGGACCACCGCCTCGGCGACCCGGTGGCCGAGCTGTCCTTCGCCGCCGACCTGACCCGCGGACTGGCCGGCGGCCGCCCATGGATGCTGATGGAGCAGGCGGCCGGCGCGGTCAACTGGCAGCCGCACAACCTCACCAAGGCGCCCGGCGAGATGATCCGCAACTCGCTGACGCACGTGGCCCGGGGCGCCGACTCGCTCTGCTTCTTCCAGTGGCGGGCCTCGGCCCAGGGCGCGGAGAAGTTCCACTCGGCGATGCTGCCGCACGCCGGCACCGACACGGTCGCCTGGCGTGAGGTGCTGAAACTGTCCGAGACGCTGGACCGGATCGGCGAGGTGGCCGGCACCGAGGTCGAATCCGAGGTCGCCCTGCTGTTCAGCTGGGAGTCGTGGTGGTCGTCCGAGGGGGAGGCCCGGCCGTCGCAGGCGGTCACCTACCTGGACCAGGTGCACTCGGCCCACGGGGCGCTGCGCGAGCTGGGCGTGACCACCGATGTGATCGCTCCGGGCGCTGATCTGAGCCGCTACAGGCTCGTCGTGGTGCCGGGGCTCTACATGATCAGTGACACCGACGCCCAGGCGATCGCCGATTACGTGGCGGGTGGCGGCCGGCTGGTGGTCACCTACTTCAGCGGGATCGTCGACGAGCGGGACCGGATCCGGCTCGGCGGCTACCCGGGGGCGTTCCGGGACGTGCTGGGGGTGCTGGCCGAGGAGTTCGCCCCACTGCTGCCCGGCTCGGAAGTGGCCCTGAGCAACGGCGGGACCGGGACGCTCTGGACCGAGCGGCTGCGCGCCACGACCGCGTCGGTGATCGCGACGTTCCAGGACGGCCCGATGTCCGGAATCCCGGCCATCACCCGGAATCAGCACGGCGCCGGCACAGCCTGGTACATCGCCACTAAAACGGATATGTCGGAAACCCTCCGCGAAGCCACGGGGGTCATGTCCGATAAATCGGACAAAGTGGAGGTCGTGCGGCGGAGTGGCGACGGCCGCAGCTACCTCTTCGTCATCAACCACGGCACGGAGCCCGTCGAGCACCCGGCCCGGGGAACCGACCTGGTCACCGGGGAGACGACGGACGGCGTGCTGACAGTCCAGGGCGGCGGCGTGGCGGTCGTCCGGGAGGAGGTCCGGTGAAAGGCAAGTGGAAGGCGCTGACCTTCTTCATCCTCCCGTTCGCCCTGCTCTTCGCGGCGTTCTACCTGGCCCCGATCCTGTACGCGATCAAGCAGTCGCTGTACAAGGTCGAGCGCCAGGGCACGTTCGGCAAGGCCACCGAGGTGTTCGGCGGGCTCGCCCAGTACCAGCGGGTCTTCTCCGACGGGCCGTTCTGGGAGTCGATCGGCCGGGTGCTGCTGTTCGGCGTCGTGCAGGTGCCGGTGATGCTGGGCCTGGCCCTGGTCTTCGCCCTGCTGCTGGACTCCGGCCTGGTCAAGGGGCGGCGCTTCTTCCGGCTGGCGTTCTTCGTGCCGTACGCCGTGCCCGGTGTCGTCGCCGCGATCATGTGGGGCTTCCTCTACTCCCCGAACCTGTCCCCGTTCACCGCGGTCACCGGCAGCTTCGACCTGCTCTCCGCCGACCTGGTGCTGTGGTCCATGGCGAACGTCGTGACCTGGGTGTATGTCGGCTACAACATGCTGATCATCTACTCCTCGCTGCTGGCGATCCCGCAGGAGGTGTACGAGGCGGCGAAGATCGACGGCGCCGGGGCGATCCGTACCGCCTGGTCCATCAAGATTCCGCTGGTGATGCCGGCGATCGTGCTGACCACCGTCTTCTCGATCATCGGCACGTTGCAGCTGCTCGCCGAGCCGGCCGTGTTCCGCAGCTTCAGTTCCGCGGTGACCAGCACGTACACGCCGAACCTGACCGTCTATTCGACGTCGGCCATCCCGAACTTCAACCTGGCCGCGGCGTTCTCCGTGGTTCTGGCCCTGGCGACGTGCGTCCTGTCCTTCGCCTTCCTGAAGGCGACCCAGCGAGGAGGGGACAAGTGAAGCGCCTGGCGCCGATGGCCGTCATGGGGGCGGCGACACTCTACTTCCTGACTCCCATCTGGTGGCTGCTGGTCGCGGCCTCCAAGAGCCGGAGCCAGTTCACCAACACGGCCCCGCTGTGGTTCGCCGACTTCTCGCTCGGCGACAACCTCAGCGAGCTGTTCGCCTACCGCGACGGCGTCTTCCTGCGCTGGATGCTGAACAGCGTCGTCTACACCGGCGGCGCCGCGCTGCTCGGCACCCTGCTGGCCGCCATGTGTGGATACGCCCTGGCCAAGTACCGTTTCCCGGGGCGGGAGGCGATCTTCAACATCGTCCTGTCCGGGGTGCTTGTGCCGGCCACCGCCCTCGCCCTACCGTTGTTCCTGATCTTCAGCCAGTTCCAGGCGACGAACACCTTCTGGTCGGTCTTCCTGCCCAGCCTGGTGAACCCGTTCGGCGTCTACCTGGCCCGGATCTACGCCACCGCGAGCGTTCCGGACGAGCTCCTCGAAGCCGCCCGCCTGGACGGCTCGGGCGAGATCCGCACGTTCTTCACGATCTCCACCAAGCTGATGTTCCCGGCCCTGGTGACGATCTTCCTCTTCCACTTCGTGGCCGTCTGGAACAACTTCCTGCTCCCGCTGATCATGCTCGGCGAGGAGAAGTTGTTCCCGGTCACGCTCGGTCTCTACTCCTGGAACACCCAGGTGAACCAGATCCCCGAGCTGCGGATGCTCGTGCTCACCGGCGCTCTCGTCTCGATCGTCCCGCTGGTGATCGCCTTCCTGCTTCTGCAGCGCTTCTGGCGCAACGGACTCGGCTCCGGCGCCATCAAGTAATCCCTCCCGTTTATGAAATGAGGAACACCATGCGTTTGCGGTCACTCAGCGTCGCGCTGGTCTCAGCGCTGGCACTCGGCGCCTGCTCGTCCGGCGAATCGTCCGAACCCGCCGCCGATGCCAAGGCCTGCGCCCCGTCGGAAGGCAACGTCACCCTGACCTACACCACCTGGATCCCCGGGATCGAGAACGTGGTGAAGCTCTGGAACGACAAGAACCCGAACATCCAGGTCAAGGTCCAGACCGGCCCGAACGGCAACGGCGGCACCTACGCCAACTTCTTCAACCAGCTCAAGGCCGGCAACGCCCCCGACCTGGGCCACATCGAGTACGACGCGCTGCCCAGCTTCCGGGTGCAGGACGGCCTGACCAACCTCGCCGACTGCACCGAGGTCACCGCGGCCAAGGACCAGTTCGTCGACTGGACCTGGAACCAGGTCTCCTTCGGCGAGCAGAACGCGGTCTACGGCATCCCGCAGGACACCGGCCCGATGGCGCTGTTCTACCGCAAGGACCTGTTCGAGAAGAACAACATCCCGGTGCCGACGACCTGGGAGGAGTACGCGGCGGCGGCCGAGAAGGTGAAGGCGGCCGGCGGCTACATCACCAACTTCTCGCAGAGCGACATCAGCCAGTTCGCGGGTCTGTCCTGGCAGGCGGGCGGCCGCTGGTTCGCCAACGACGGCACCAAGTGGACCGTGAACCTCCAGGACGAGAACACCACCAAGGTCGCCAACTACTGGCAGGACCTGATCACCAAGAAGCTCGTCTCGGCCGTCCCGCCGTGGACCACCGAGTGGGACAACGCCTACAACACCGGCCAGGCGTGGACCTGGGTCTCCGCGGTGTGGGGCGCCAACTCCATCAAGTCCGGCGCGCCGGACACGTCCGGCAAGTGGGCGGTCGCCCCGATGCCGCAGTGGACCGCCGGTGGCACCGTCGCCGGTAACTGGGGCGGCTCGTCGACCGCGGTCTTCAAGGGCTCGAAGCACCCGTACGAGGCCGCGAAGTTCGCCCTCTGGCTGAACACCTCGGAGGAGGCGCTGACCGCGCTCAACAAGGAGGCGCAGCTCTACCCGGCGACCAAGGCCGGCGCGAAGCTCCCGGCGCTGTCCGAGGGAGTCGAGTTCTACGGCGGCCAGAAGATCTACGATGTCTTCGCGACGGCCTCCACCCAGGTCTCGCCCGACTTCGTCTGGGGACCGACCATGACCAGCACCTACGCCACCGCCTCGGACGGCTTCAAGGGCGTCGTCTCCGGCACCGGCACGCTGCTCGACGCGCTCAAGACCACCCAGACCAAGACCATCGCGGACCTGAAGGCCCAGTCCATCCCGGTCGCCGAGTGACCGTGTTCCACCTGCGCGCCGCGGGTGTCAGCCTTGTGCTCGACACCCGCGGCACCGCCGCGTCGATCCTCCATTGGGGCCCTGACCTGGGAGAATTCGAACCCGCGGAGGGTGCCTTCGAGCCGGCGGTGCCACCGAGCTCGATCGACGTACCGCTGCGGCTGTCGATTTTGCCCTCCCTCGCAGAGGGATGGACCGGCCGTCCAGCGATCGAAAGCGGTCACGGTTTCCGGACCGCCGAGGCCCAACTTCAAGATCAAACCTTGGTTGTACGGTCGACGAGCCCCGATTCCACGCAAGAGGTCTCCACGGAGCTGGAGATGACCGGACAGGGTGTGCTGCGGATGCGGCACCGGCTGACGAACCGTGGCCACGACGAGCTCGTCCTGCCGAACCTGGACGTGCTGCTGCCCCTCCCGGCCGAGGCGTCCGAACTGCTCGACTTCACCGGCCTCTGGTCGCACGAGCGCAGCCCGCAGCGCGCCCCGCTCCGGCACGGGATCTGGAGCCGGGAGAGCCGGCACGGCCGCCCCGGCCACGACGACGCGTTCCTGATGGTCGCCGGTGAGCCCGGTTTCAATTTCCGCAACGGCCGGGTGTGGGCCGTCCACCTGGCCTGGAGCGGCGACAAGCGGATCTGGGCCGAACGCTCCGCCCTCGGCTACCACGTCCTCGGCGCCGGTGAGCTGCTCGCCCCCGGCGAGATCCGCCTCGCGCCGGGTGGGTCGTACGAGACGCCGTGGCTGGTCGCGGTCTTCTCGGACACCGGTCTCGACGGTCTCTCCGACCGCCTGCACCCGTGGATCCGCTCGACGTCCACGCTGCGCAAGCCGCGCCCGGTGGTGCTCAACACCTGGGAAGCCGTCTACTTCGACCACGACCTGGCCGTCCTCAGCGAGCTGGCCGACGCGGCCGCCGAGGTGGGCGTCGAACGGTTCGTCCTCGACGACGGCTGGTTCACCGGCCGCCGCGACGACAGGCGGGCCCTCGGCGACTGGTTCGTCGACGACAGGGTGTGGCCGGACGGCCTGCACCCGCTGATCTCCCGGGTCCACGAGCGCGGCATGGAGTTCGGCCTGTGGGTCGAACCGGAGATGATCAGCCCCGACTCCCGCCTTGCCCGCGAACACCCCGACTGGATTCTCGACAGCGGCCCCACCTGGCGCTGGCAGCGTGCCCTCGACCTCACCAAGGCCTACGACCACCTGCTGGAACGCCTGACCGCCCTGCTCACCGAGTACCCGATCGCGTTCCTCAAGTGGGACCACAACCGGGACCTGCTCACCCCCGGCGTGTCCCATCGGCAGACCCGGGCGCTCTACCGGCTGCTGGCCGCGCTCAAGGAGGCGTTCCCGCACGTCGAGATCGAGAGCTGCGCCTCCGGCGGGGCCCGCATCGACCTGGGCATCCTGCCGCTCGTCGACAGGTTCTGGACGTCCGACACCAACGATCCGCTCGACCGGCAGTCGATCCAGCGCTGGACCGGAGTCCTGATCCCGCCGGAGTATCTCGGCGGCCACCTCGGTGACGGGGTCGCCCACGTCACCGGCCGCACCTCGGCCCTGGGGTTCCGCCTGGCCACCGCCCTGTTCGGCAGCGCGGGCATCGAATGGAACCTGACCCGGGCGTCGGCCGCCGAGAAGGCCGACATCGCCGCATGGATTGCCGAGCACAAGCGCCTGCGCCCGCTCCTGCACTCCGGCCGGGTGGTCCGCGCGGACTCGCCCGACCCGGCGCACCTGCTGCACGGGGTGGTCGCTCAGGACCGCAGCCACGCGGTCTACGCCCTGGTCAGCCTGGGCAGCCCGGCCGCCGCCCTGCCGCCGCCGATCCGTTTCCCAGGCCTGGACCCGGACCGCTCATACACGGTCCGCCCGATAGGTGTCCCGCCCCGCACGGTGCAGGACGCCCCACCCCCGTGGCTGGCCGCCGGCGCAATCACGCTCCCCGGCCGGGTGCTGACCGAGCTGGGCCTACCAGCCCCACTGTTGACCCCGGAACAGGCCCTCCTGCTGGAGCTCTCCTGACACCCGGCTGGCTCTCACCGCTGTCTCAGCGGGCGCGAGACGTCGGTGAGAGCCAGCTTGGGGGTTACGCGCCGCCGAAGCGTTCGGTGCGGATTCGTTTCGGGTCGTGGCCCAGGGCCACCAGGATGTCGGCGGCCACCTCGACGAACGAGGTCGGGCCGCAGACGAAACAGTCCGGCTCGAAGTCGGGTGGCCAGCCGTGGGTGTTCAGAGTCGCCACCGAGATCCGCGCCGGGGGAGTGGGCCATCCGTCCGGCGCCTCACGCGTGTAGACGAACTGCACGTCGAGGCCCTGGTCGGACCGGGCACGACGGCGTAGTTCGTCCGCGTAGAGAACGTCGGCCGGAGTCCGTACCGAATAGATCAACCGGAACGGCTGACGGCCCGCCGCCAGACCGCGGGCCCGGACCATCGCCATCAGCGGCACTATCCCGGACCCGCCCGCCACGAGCGTCACCGGAGCCGTCGACTCGGAACGCCACACGAACCAGCCGCCGATCGGACCGCGGAGCTCGATCTGGTCGCCGGCCTCGACGACGTCGGTGAGGTACGGCGAAACCTCACCGTCCTCGAGGCGCTGCACGCTGATCTCGACCGCCCCGGGACCGGCCGACGCGATGGAGTAGCTGCGCTGGGCCTGATAGCCGTCCTCGGCGGTCAGGCGGATGTCGATGTGCTGACCCGGCAGGTGACCCGGCCAGTCCGGAATGTCGAGCTCCAGGGTGCGGGCCGAACCCGTCTCCCACCGCGCCGACCGGACCGTGGCCACCCGCCAGGTCAGTCGCCGTGATACCGCTGCTCGCGCCACGGGTCACCGTACATGTGGTAGCCGGCGTCCTCCCAGAACCCCGGTTCGTCCTCGTGCATCATCCGGAGCCCGTCCACCCACTTCGCCGACTTCCAGAAGTACAGGTGGGGGATGAGCAGCCGGGCCGGTCCGCCGTGCTCGGGATGCAGGGGCTCGCCGTCGTACTCGTAGGCGATCCAGGCCTTGCCGTCGAGCAGGTCCTCCAGCGGAACGTTCGTGGTGTAGCCGCCGTAGCTGTGCGCCATCACGAAGTCGCCGGCGGTCTCCACGTCCTCGAAGAGGGTGTCCAGGGAGACACCCTTCCAGGAGGTGCCGAGTTTCGACCATTTGGTGACGCAATGGATGTCGACCGTGATCTCCTCGGCCGGCAGGGCGGTGAACTCCGCCCAGTCCCACGTGTGCTTCTCACCGATCTCGGTGACGATCGTGAACTTCCAGCGCTCCTGCGGGATCCGCGGTGTGGGGCCGGCGGACAGGACCGGGAAGTCGTGCGCGAGGTACTGACCGGGCGGCAGAGCGGGCGACGGCTCTCGCCGCCGCCCGCCGAAACCCCGGGAGATGATGCTCATGAGGTACGAGTAAACCCCACCCGGATGACCGCCGGGTATCGGAAGGTCAGAGCTTGACCGTGCCGCTGGTCACGCCCTGGACCGCCTTGGTGCCGGCCACCACGACCCGGTAGCTGCCACTGGCCAGGCCGGAGATCTTGGTGCTGGCCTTGACCGGGTAGCTCTTGACGTTCTTCCACGAGCCGCCGGCCTTGCGCTGGAGGGCCATCTTCTGCCCGGAGGCGCCGGCCGCCTTCACGGTCAGCGTGCCCTTGCCCGACTTCTTCGCCGAGACGGTGGCCCGGACCTGGTACTCGACGATCTCCGACACCGACGCGACGGTGTCGGTCTCGACGACCGTCACCCGGACCTTGAAGGCGCCCGTCGCGGTGTGCTCGACGAAGTAGACGCCCTCCTCGTCGGACTCGATGGTGTCGCACTCCCAGCGGCCGCCGGCGACCGACACGCAGGTCTCCGCCTCCAGGCCGGCCAGCGCCTCGCCGTCGGCGCTCACCTGGAACGTGGTCTCGGTGTCGGCGCCGTACGAGACCAGCCCGCCCTCGTCGGCCGACAGCTCGGGCGTGACCAGCTCGTCGTCGCCGCCACCGCCGTCGCCACCGCCGGCGGCTGCCTCCAGCGCGGCCGCCGCGTCGATCCGGCCGTGCCCGAAGTCCTCGTCGAAGCCGTCCTCGCCGAGGTCGACGGCCGACTGCTCGAGCGCGTTCTGGACGTCGTCCGGGGTGAGGTCCGGGTTGACCGCCTTGAGCAGCGCGGCCACCGCGGCCACGTGCGGCGACGCCATCGAGGTGCCGCTCAGCTCGGCGTATCCGCTGCCGTCGTCGGAGAGGTCGCTCGGGTAGGTGCTGATGATGCCGCTGCCGGGCGCGGCCACGTCCACGTAGTCGCCGCGGTTGGAGTACTCGGCGATCTCGTCGTCGGCGTCGGTCGCGGCGACCGCGATGACCCCGTCGTAGGCGGCCGGGTAGCTGGTCGGGCTGCCCTCTTCGCGCTCGTTGCCGGCCGCCGCGACGACCGTGACGCCCTTCTCGAGGGCGTAGGCGACCGCGGCCTCCTCGGCGTCGGTCGAGGAGTCCGAGCCGAGCGACAGGTTGATCACCTGCGCGCCGTTGTCGGCGGCCCAGACGATGCCCTCGGCGGTGTCCGAGGTGTAGCCGCTGCCGTCCGCGTCGAGCACCTTGATCGGCAGGATCTTGGCGTCCGGGGCGACGCCGGCGATGCCCTCGCCGTTGCCGGCGACCGCGGCGACGGTGCCCGCCACGTGGGTGCCGTGACCGTTGCCGTCGGTGTCGCCGCCCTCGGTGTCGTCGATCGCGTCGTATCCGGCCAGGACGTTGCCGGCCAGGTCGGGGTGCGCACCGTCCACGCCGGTGTCGATCACCGCGACGACCACTTCGGAGCCGGTGCTCTCCTCCCAGGCGGACGGGACGCTGATCTTGTCGAGGTCCCACTGGTCGCCGCGGTACTCGTCGTTGTCGTCCGGGATGTCGAGGGCGTGCACCCGGCGGTCGATCTCGACGCTGACCGTGCCGGCGGTCTTGCGGGCGGACGAGATGATCCGCTCGGCGGTCACCCGGTCGGAGGCCTCGTGAACGGTGAAGACCGGGCGTCCGGTGGCGTCCCGCGAGGTCGTCAGGATCCGGACCGGCTCGGCCGCGGAGACGGTCGCCGGGAGGGTGACTCCGTAGGTGACCGGGCTGAACGCCTGGCTCCCGGCGGGCAGCGCGAACGCGCCCAGTGCTGCGGCGGTGACCGCCGCGATTCCACCAGTAAGAACGTTACGCCGCGCCGTCTTCCGCATCTGGTAAGCACCCTTCGGTCGGTGGGCCTACCCATCCGTGGCTGGCCCTGGCGATAAAGGTGCGGGTGGTGAAGTGCGTTTCAGGGCCCGGTGGGGTGCCGTTCGGGTGCGTAGGATCGGAATCATGCCCTTGACTGGTGAATACGCCCCCAGCACTTCGGACTGGGCGCGCAATCAGGCCGAGAAGTACGAGGCCAGCGGCGGTGCCGATGCCAACGACATCATGGGGAAACCGATCATCGTGCTGACCTCGGTCGGCGCGAAGAGCGGCCTCCTGCGCAAGACCGCATTGATGCGGGTCGAACACGACGGGGAGTATGCGGTCGTCGGCTCGCTCGGCGGGGCGCCGAAGAACCCGGTGTGGGTCTACAACCTGCGCAAGAACCCGCTCGTCGAGCTCCAGGACGGTGAGGTCAAGCAGGACTACACCGCCCGGGAGCTGTCCGGCGAGGAACGGGAGGTGTGGTGGGAGCGGGCCGCGGCCGCCTTCCCGCAGTACATCGAGTACACCAAGAAGACCGACCGGCTCATCCCGGTCTTTGTGCTGACCCGGACCTGAGTCAGGTCCGATCAGCGCCCCGGCGTCAGGGTGCGATCGATGATCGCCCCTGGCAGCCGGGTCTTGGTAGATTGCTCCGAAGTAAGATTGAATCTAGCTTCGGGGGCTCGGATGTTCGTTGGGCGGCGTGCCGAGCTCGACGTGCTCACCAAAGACCTTGACCGCATACGGCGTACGGGCGGAGGCCGTTCCGTTGCCATCCGGGGACGGCGACAGGTCGGGAAGTCACGACTGGTTCAGGAACTGTGCGACCGGGCGGGTCTGCCATATTGCTTCTACACCGCAGTCAAAGGCGCGTCGAGTACCGAAGCGGTCGGCCAATTCCTCGGTGCCTTGCGCGACTCGTCGCTGCTCACTCCATCCGGTCGGGACCTTCTCCCTTCTCAGCCGCCATCGGGTGGTTGGGGAGACATGCTGCGAGTCCTCGCCGGTGTGCTGCCTGATGCACCGAGCATCGTGGTGCTCGACGAACTACCGTGGCTCTCCGAGCAGGACCCGACCTTCGATGGGCATCTGCAGGTCGCCTGGGATCGGCTCATCTCGAGCAAACCCGTTCTGTTGCTGCTGCTCGGCAGCGACCTGCACATGATGCAGCGGTTCACCGAGTACGACCGGCCGTTCTACGGCAGGGCCGCCAACATGGTCCTGGGCCCGTTCAACCTTGCCGAAACTGCTGCGGTGACCGAGTTGAGCGGTGCTGACGCCATCGACGCCTACCTGATCACCGGTGGGTTGCCCGGCATCTGTTTGGAATGGTCGCCGGGGTCTCTCCCCGCCGACTTCCTGAGTGTGGAGATCACCAGCAAGACCTCGGCGTTGTTCACCGTTCCCGAGCAGTCACTGGCGTCGGAGTTTCCTGCTCCGGATACGGCTCGACGCGTTCTCGAAGCAGTTGGCGGGCTCGGCAGCCGGACCTTCAGCAACATCGCCGCAGCCGCCGGCGACCGCGGCGGGCCGGTCAGTTCCGGCACGTTGTCCCCGCTGCTGCACCGGCTCGTCGACGAGAAGAAGATCCTCGCCGTCGACAAGCCGCTGTCCACCAGACCCAGCAAATTGGCCCAGTACCGGATCGCCGACAGCAACCTGCGCCTGTACCTGGCCATCCTTCGGGACGTGCACCAACTGGTCCTTCGCGACCGGATCGCAGCCGCCCGAGCCGTGCTCGAAGCACGCTGGTCCACGTGGCGTGGTAACGCCGTCGAACCGATCATCCGTGACGCGCTCGCCATCGCCGCCGGCGCCGGGGAACTGACGTGGACCGACACATGGGAAGTCGGCGGCTGGTGGAACCGGCAAGCCAACCCTGAGATCGACCTGGTCGGGGCCGACCGTGCCCCGGTCGCTTCCCGCATTGCGTTTGCGGGCTCCATCAAGTGGCAGGATGGCCCGTTCGACCGGCACCATCTCGACGACTTGCGCCGTAACGCTCCGATGATTCCAGGATTCGAGCCCGGCACCAGCGGCCTGGTCGTCGTCAGCCGCTCGGGAACCGATCTGCCCGTGGGGGCCGTGGACCTGATCTGGGGACCCGACGACATCGTCCGAGCCTGGTCTGCCTGAGTCAGTTGCGGAGCTTCTTGTCCGAGGAGAGCGGTCCGTAGGACTCCAGTAGCACCGGGGCACCCAGGCGGGACGAGATCGCGGCGCACCAATCGTCCGGCCGAGTCGTGCGATCGGGACGGGTCGCGGTCAGGCGGGCGCCGAGCGTCTCCTGATATTCCAGATCGCGGGGCGGGCCCGGTACGATCCGGTCCCAGACCTCGTCGCCGGTCCGGTACGAGTCGACGATCCGCAGATCGGGGCAGCGCTCCGGGACGTCCAGGTGGGTGACCGCCAGGGCGTCGACACCGCCGGCCACCTCCACGGCGTATCTGTGTGCGACCGCGTCGAAGTGGCCGGTCCGGAAGGCGCCCTGCCACGGGTCCCGCCCGTTGTGCCGCTCCGGCAGATACAGCGACGGGTCCTCGGTGACGAACGGGCCGGCCCCGTGCCTGGTGGTGTAGGTGCGGACCACGCCGAGCCGGGTGAAATCGGCACAGAGTGCGGAGACGTTGCCGAACGTCGTCGTCGACCACGTGGTGTGCGGGTGCCAGCCCCGCCACTCGTCCAGCAGCACACCCTGGGCGCCCTCGAACACGCACGGCCCCGAGGCGAGCAACTCCTCGGTGTACGACGGGCCGACGATCCGGACCGACTCGCCGAACAGCGTGAACGCCTCCACCACGTCGTCGATCGGGATGCCGCAGTCACCCAGGGATGCTCGCACCGCCGCCAGCCGTTGCCGCAGCCGCGGCGGTGAGAGCACGTCACCTACCCGGGGAGCATCGGGATGCTGCTCGGCGTACGCCATCGTCTCGCCCACGCCCATGCCACACGAACCGTGCCGTTCCGCACCCCGCCGGGCCTCCCGCCGCCGGTTCGCGGCGCGATGCCACGGAGTGGCGAGCAGAGCGTTCCCATCCACCGTGAGCAGGTGGAACGGATTGCCGAGCACGGCCGCCTCGCCGGCCAGGGCCAGCGGGTCGACCACCATGAACCGGGTCAGGTGGGTCGGCACGTCCCGCAGCGTGCCCGACCCGAACTGGGAGAACGTGTGGTGCCGTCCGGTCTCGGTGGTCACGTTGTGCGCGGCCTGCGCGCCCCCGTTGAACCGCAGCACCGCCTTCTTCGGTGACGCAGCACAGAGGTAGTCGACCACCGTGCCCTTGCCGGCGTCGCCGTAACCGAGGTCGACGACCGCCACGTGCCCGTTCACAACCGCTGGTTTCCGCCCGGGCCCCCGGCGATCTCGAACGTCGAACGCACCACCGTGGTCCGCTGGAGCGGCGCCAGCGCCCGGCCCACCGAACCGCCGGCCCGCGAACCCACGTCGGTCAGGTCGGCGATGCCCTCGTCCAGGTCGATCGCGTCCTCGCCAAGACCGACGGTCAGCGCGATCGTCTCGCACACCGCGTCCAGGTCGTCCAGCTCCAGGACGTTCTGGCCGAGCAGCTTGCGCCAGCGGGACAGTACCTCCTTGTCACCGCTGTGGTGGGCCGCCGTCGGCAGGATGTAGTAGACCTCGTACTTGCGCTTGAGCTCGGTCAGGATGTCCTCGGTCGAGATCGGCTCCGGCAGGTCGTCACCGATGACCGCCTTCACCTCACGCGGCTTCACCCGCGGGTAGGGCATCTCGTCGCCGATGATGAACAGGTAGCCCTTCCGCCCCCGGTTCACCATCGAGTCGAGGATCGTGTGCCGGGCCATGAAGTAGAGGGCCAGCTCGTACGACTCGTGCTTCTGGCCTCCGCCGCCGCCCTCCAGGACGAACCGCGCCAGGTCCTCGTCCATCCGGTTGTCCGACTCGAACTGCCCGATCTGCAGCGGTGCCCGGTCACAGGTGGCGTCGCCGATCGCCCCGAACATGATCTGCGGGTCGACCGCGTAGTTCTTCCTGGTCAGCAGGCCCAGCAGCTGCGGCAGTTTGGTCTGGAGCACCCGCGGCACGGTGCCCATCGAGCCGGTCACGTCGAACAGCACCGCGATCGGCGTGCTGAACGGGTGCTCCTCGCTGTCCCGGCTCTCCCGCATGAACACGCCGTCCGGGTCCAGGTCGGGGTGCACGGTCCGGGCGCCCGAGTCGCTGTAGTCGAACGCGCTCTTGCCGGACGCGGCCCGGTAGCCGGCGGCCGCCGTGTAGACATCGGTGGACCAGTGTCCGCTTCCCATGATCTGCTCCTCAGTTCCGGTACTGCGGGGGGATGATGTCGTCTAGTTCGCCCAACAGGGCCCAGGCGTCCTGCGGCCGCATCCGCGGCGCGTCATAGGTGCAGCCGGCGGCGAATCGCCGCAGCTGGACGGGCATCCGCGACCCCATCAGCCGCGTCATCAGCACCGTCGCCATGTAGATGTCGGTGGCGGGTCCAGCGGTCCGGTCGTGGCGCACCTCCGGCGGGTAGTGGTCCTCCCTCGCCTTCACTATCGCCGCTGGTCGATGTCCCGCATAGCACCAGTCGACCAGAACCAGCCCGCGCCTTCCCGGATGGATCAGCACGTGCTCGGGGAGAACCGCCCCGTGGATCACGCCGGCGCGGTGCGCCCAGCCGAGCGCGGTCAGCAGCCGGCGCCAGATCCAGGCCGCTTCCCGTACCCCCAGATCGCCTTTGATCTCGGCCAGGCTGCCCATGCCGCGTTGCCGTTCGAGCACGTTCACGAACCGGCGTCGCCGCTGGTCGTCCTCGTGGACGAAGGTCTCGATCAGGCGCGGCGCGTAGGGCCGGAACTTCGGGTCGCCGTCGGCCCACAACCTGCGTAGCGCGGCCGCCTCGGTCTCCATCAGATCGTTGTCTGCGGGGGAGCGCGGGATCTTGATCAGACGGCCGCCGTCGGCGAACAGGTCGGCGACGTCGCCGCTGCCCCACGGCTCGGTTTTCCAGTCGTCTTTCTGCTTGTAGAGAGCCGAGAGCTTCGCGAAGGCGTCCGTCGCGGTTGCGCGCCGTTGCGCGCTCACCGTGTCCGGGTGGATCAATTTCGCCCATCTGCGGTACGCCTTCCCGGCGCCGTTTTCGGTGTCGGTCAGTTCGTGGAAGCTCCGGGCGGTGCTGATCCGTGCCACCGCGTCCTCGAACGTCATCGTCGTCATCGCACCCGGTCCTCCCTGGTCGGGCGGAGCAGCGCCGGGTGCAGCAGCCGGGCGTCTCCGGCCCGGTACAGCTTCGCCTTCGGCCCGCCCCGCTCGCCGCCCTTGGTCGTGGTCTCCCCGGTGCTCTCCACGAACCCGGGAACCGACAGCACCTTCCGGTGGAAGTTGCCGGCGTGCAGCTCCTCGCCCCACACCGCCGCATACACCTGCCGCAGCTCGCCGATGGTGAACTCGGGCTCGGTGAACGCGGTCGCCAGCGGCGTGTACTCCAGCTTCGACCGGGCCCGCTCCAGCCCGTCGGCCAGCACCTCGTCATGATCGAAGGCCAGGTCGGTGGCCTCCTCGACGGGCACCCAGTAGGCGCGGGCGGCGTCACTGCCGGCGGTCGGCTCGGGCAGGCTCGGCGCGAACGCCAGGTAGGCCACCGAGACGACCCGCATCCGGGGGTCACGGCCCGGGTTGCCATACGTCTTCAGCTGCTCCAGGTGGACCCGGTCGAGGTCACCCTCGCCAGGGGTCAGCCCGGTCTCCTCGGCCAGTTCCCGGACGGCTGCCGCGTCGAGCGTCTCCTCCCGGGTGAACCCGCCGGGCAGCGCCCGCCGCCCCGCGAAGGGCTGCGCGGCACGCTCGACGAGCAGCACACAGAGCCGCCCGTCCCGGATGGTCAGCGCCACCACGTCGACGGTCACCGCGACCGCCGGGTAGTCCCGCGGGTCGTACCCCGCCAGGAAGCTCGCCTCATCCATCGTCCGCGCCGTCCTTCTCGCTGTGAGTATTTCTCAAGTTGAGTCTTACTCGATCTGAGAGCAACTTAGCTCGCGGTCTGGCCGGTGTCAAGCGCGCGAAGGCCCGCATCCCGGTGCGGGATGCGGGCCTTCGGCTCGTCTCTGTTTGTCGAATACGGTCAGGCGTGCTGGTAGGTGAGGCAGTCCGCCTTGTCGGCCGAGGCGCCCACGGTAATGGCCGGAGCCTGACACTCCAGATCTTTGTTGTACGTACAGTCGGCCCGCTTGCAGGCGCCCACCTGTGCGGTGGCGATACCCATGCCACCGGAGAGCCCCGCCCCCGCGAACGTGTCGCAGGCGGAGTTCATCTCACTGATAGTGATCGCGAACGCCGTGCATCCGTCGTGGTTGTACCCACAGTCGGTGACGGTGCAGGTCTGCACCCGAGGCATGTTCATCATCTGAGTCACGACAGATCTCCTTCGGCCAGGTTGCAGATATCCCCGCCGAACATAACCATTATTTCGAGCCCATACACCATTTCCGCGCGAATTTCTCAGAAAACAGGAATGTTTAGGCAAGGCTTACTTCCTTCAATTTAGGCAAGCCAAACCTGATGCAATTCCTATTTCGCCACTCGGTGTTGCGCGGCCGGTTCTTGATCTTGTGGAGTGGTGCGAGACGGGGGCGTGCCGCAACTCCACAAGATCGCCGATGCGGGGCTGGCGAGGGGTAGAGCCTAGTTGCTGGAGCTGCTGAAGTCTGACATATGAGTATGTTTCTGACTCTACCCTGCCGAACCGTCCCGAATAGTTACGCTTCCCGCGAGATGGCCCGTGAAGCTGACCGGGTATCCGGGCCCACTACTTAGTGAGCGGTTCCACTGGGGACCGTAGGAGGACCTCGCATGCGCAAGTTCAAGTCCCGAAGTCGAGCCCGGCTGCTATGCGCCGGCCTCACGACCAGTGCGGTCGGTGCTTCCGTCTTCCTCGGAGCGCCTGCGGCCTTTGCCGCCGTCCCGGACGCGTTCGGGCCGGTCGCCGGCCCGACGGGCACAGTTGTCAAGATCGACGTGACCTCGGCTACCGCCTTCGACACCGGTACCCCTTCGGCGCTCTTCTTCACCGACTTCGCCTCCGGTGTCACTGCCTGCCCGACCTATACGACGTCGGTTACCGGACAGACCGTGGTGGCAGCCAGCGGCACCAAGATCGACGGTGATGAGGCCCAGTTCACAGTGCCCGCCGGAGTGACGCTGAACGCAGGTGCACCGCGGACCTGGAAGGTGTGTGTCTACAACAGCACCGCCGCCGCCACCGCTGCGCTGCACGACTCGACACCGCCGACCTTCACCGCCGTTCCGACGGCGACGCTCTCCGCCTCCAGCGGACCGAGCGGTGGCGGCAACACGATCAACTTCACGGCTCCGACCGCGAGTCCGTTCTTCGGCAACGCGGTGGGCCTCGTGTTCGCCGAATCCACCACCGGATGTCCAGCCACCTATGGCACGCCGGGCAATCTGGCCTCGGCTCTCACTCGCCCCACAACCACCACGGCGAGCGCCAACGTTCCGGCGGGGGTGGTCGGTACCGGTCCTAGCACGACCTATGTCGCCTGCTTCTACTCTCACACGGGAGGGACCAGCGCCACGCTGGTCGGTGCAGGAGCCGCGACCTATGGTGTGACTCTGCCGCAGGTGACGCTGAGCAGTACGGTCGGACCTTGGGGCGGCGGCAACGGCATCTCGATGGACTCGAACACGAACTTCCTGCTCGGTGTCGGAACGCCGAGCGTTACGTTCAACTCGTCCGAGCGGTGCCCGCGTACGCTCACGGCCTCGAACAACTACACGATCAATCACCCGCTCGCCGGCAAGACCCGTAAGGCTGCCGACAACCGGCTCGCCGTCACCGTACCTGCGCTAGCCTCGGGGGCGCCGGCCGTGCCGACGCCGTTCCAGATGTGCGTCTACAACGGTACGACCGCGGGCCAAAGCCTGATGATCGCCTCAGCGCCCTATACGTCGTCGGTCGTGCACACGCTGACCTCGGTCGCGCCGTCGGCAGGATCTGCTCTCGGCGGCTCGATGATCACGGTCAGTGGCACAGGGTTCCCGACCTCGCCGGGTTCCCTCACGGCCACGCTGGGTGGCCTGCCGCTTACGGACATCACACCGGTGAACGACACCACCTTCACCGCCCGCACACCGATGCACGGCGTCGAGCGCAACGTCTCGCTCGTCGTGGCCGGGCCGGCTGGCGTAAAGTCGCTGTCGAACGCCTACTCGTTCCTCAACAGCATTGCGGTCGCCCCGAACATGGCTTCCACGGACATGAAGAGCGTGACGGTCGCCGTCAAGGGCATCGGTTTCCTCTCTACCACCTTCAACGCCACAACAGGTGACGCTCACATCTACCTCGTCAAGGGCACCTACAACCCGAATTCCGACGGGGTGAACAAGATCAACGGTCCGGTGTCGGAGTGCACCGATGTTCTGCCGCTCAGCGACAACGAGCTGATCTGTACCCTGCGTCTCGACCAGCGGCTGAACGCAGCTGGCGACGTCGCGCCGCAGATCGCCGTCGGCCGGCTGTCCGTCCCGACCATCACCACGGTTCAGGGCAGCAGGCTAATCACGGCTTCGGGCAACTTCTTCACCGCCGACGACATCGGTAAGCCGATCACGCAGACCCCGGCCACCGGCACGGACGGCCAGATTCCCAGTGGCTCGGTAATCGTCGATGTCATTTCCCAGACCCAGGCGATCATCTCGGTGCAGGCGGCACAGGCTGACACCGACGCCACCGTGACCGTCGGGCAGACAGCGTCGAGGACCATCTCGAGTGCGGTCGACACCACAAACGGTTCTGCGACCATCACCGCAACCGGTGGCGCCACCTTCACCAGCGCTGACATCGGGCGTGTCGTCGACGCGACCGCGGGTATCCCGGCTGGGCGTACGATCGTGGCGGTTCCCACCAGCACGACTGCCACCCTGTCGTCGGGTACAGGTGTGACCGTTCAAACAGGAACCACCGTGAAGCTCTACGAGCCGGTCGGTGTGCCGGCCGGGGCGTACACGCTCACGTTCGTCACCAACGGCACGACGGGTGTTGACACAACCCTGCCGACATACAGCCAGAGCACCGTGTCGGCGAACTCCTCGTTCACCGTCGCAGCTTCCTAGTGCGAGTCTTCTGAATGATAGTGCGGGCGGTTCGGGGCGACAGCCTCGAACCGCCCACCTTTATGTCTTGGACTGACTTTCCGGGAACAGTTCTTGCTGGTCAGGGGCTTGTAGAAGCAACTTCGCCATTCCGACAATTCCTCGTTTTTAGCGCGTTACGCTTCCGGTTGAGACGGCCCGCCGTCTGCAGTGCGCGCGGGCCCACCCAATCCAGAGAATGCGGTTGTAAGACCGTAGGAGGACCTCGCATGCGCAAGTCCCAAGCTCGATCCCGCATCCGGCCCTTCGCGGCCGGAGCGACCGCGGCGGTGGCCACCGCCGCGGCACTGGCCGCCTCCGGCCTTCCGGCCGCGGCCGCTGCCAACCTGGTGCTCAACACGAGCCAGGTCGCCGCCGCTGGCGGTACTGTCCTCTATGTCTCCGGCTGGAGTGGCACCGCCGACGGCTACGGCG
Organism: Actinoplanes sp. NPDC026670; assembly: GCF_040638175.1. Taxonomy (NCBI): domain Bacteria; kingdom Bacillati; phylum Actinomycetota; class Actinomycetes; order Micromonosporales; family Micromonosporaceae; genus Actinoplanes; species Actinoplanes sp. NPDC026670. The sequence continues at coordinate 8,525 of NZ_JBEZXU010000081.1, read as the reverse complement.
TTCGCTTCGTCACCAGCACCGGGACCTGCCCGACCGACTACGACGACTCGGGTACCGGCGTCGTTGAGGTGGCCGGAGCACTCGAGGACCTCTCGGCCTCGGTGTCCTGGATCCTCACCCCGGCACTGACTGCCGGCACCACCTACAAGCCATGCTTCTACCAGGGCACGGGTGCCAACGCCGCGGCCGCGACCGACACGCTCGCCAGTTCCGGCACGACGACGGTGACTGCGGTGAACTTCGGTGTGCCGAGCGCGACGACCGGCCAGGCCGCCGAAAAGGTCACCCTGACCTCGCCGTCCGCCGCGTGGAGCGCCTCGACCTACGCGTCCCAGTTCGTCTCGGGTGTGACTGCCTGCCCGAACACCTACACCGCGGCCAGTAGCTCGGTGCTTGTTGCCGCCACGGTGAAGACGTCGACCTCGGTCCTCACCATCACAGTGCCGACCGTGGTGGTTGGAACGTCCTACCTCATCTGTACCTACGCCGGAACGACGGCCGGGACGAGCGCTCTGAACGGCCGAGGGACGACCTCGTTTACCGCCTTCGACAAGACGCTGCCCGCGGTGACGGTGAAGCCGAACGCCGGCAGTTCGAGTCAGGAGAACACCGTCACGGTGTCCGCCCCGACCGGTAGCACCGCCTTCACTGGCACGCCGGACGCGATCGTCAGTCGGAACAGCTGCCCGAACACCCGTCCGCTGGCCGCGAACCTGGGTAACACCACGTTCCTCGAGCCGTACGAGGCCGTTCTGACGAAGATCTCGAACGCGAAGGTTGCCGTCACCATCCCGGCCGACGTCGTGCTCGTCAACGGCGGCGACGTCGCCACCCCGTGGAACATCTGCATCTACGCCAGCAGCACGGCGGCCTCGGCCCTAGTCTCGGCGCCGGGCATCTACAACGTGGCTGCCAACCTTGAGGTCAGCGGCGCGCAGTTCGCAGTCGGTTCCGGCGCCGCGGGCAACACCGCGGCTGGCCCGGCGCAAGGTGGCTCTGCCATCACCGTCTCTGGCCTGGAGGGTATCCCGACCGCCACCGGTGCGCTGATCACGGCCTCGCTCGGTGGCAGCGCGATCGAGAACATTGTGGTGAAGAGCACCTCGACCTTCACCGGTACCACCACTTCGCATGCTGCGGGCGCGGTGGACCTGAAGGTGACCACGGCGGCCGGTTCCGACTCGACCGCCAACCAGCCGTACACCTACAACTACGGCATCACCGTCACGCCCAACACGGCGGCCAACACCGCGAACCCGGTCCTGGACATCACCGGTGCCGGCTTCGACGCACTGTCCTTCGAGAACGTGGCCGCCAGCGCAGTGCCCACCGCCGGCAAGTCCCTGGTGCTGCTCACCGACAACACCTGGAACGCACAGTCCTTCACCAACCTCACGGCCTACGCGGTGAAGCCGATCAGCTACTGCAACACCGTGCTGCCGATCAGCGACACCGAAATCATCTGCACGCTCTCGCTGACCGCGAGTGTTGCCTCGACCAGCGGTACCCAGCTGACGCTGGGTGGCGGCGCGGTCCCGGCCGGTACCTACACGATCACGATTGCGAACGACGCGGACGGCCTGGACTCGGCCAACTACGAGCTCTCGGTCGTGTCGAGCGGCTCGACCTTCACGGTCGCCTCGTTCTGATCCGAACCTTCAACTGAACAGCTGAAACAGCGGCCCGGAGTTCACACTCCGGGCCGCTGTGCCGTGGCCGATCGGTCACATGTCGCGCCACTTCTTCTCGAGCGCGTCCAGTGCCTTCTCGCGGGAGGGGTGACCCTTCGGGTCGACCACCATCGCGACCACGCTCTTGTCGTCGCTGGTCCGCCAGCACATCAGCAAGTTGTCCCGCTTGGCCGGACTCGGGTTCGTGCTGAACTGGAACGTCTGCGAGCACGACGCCTTGCGGTACTTGAAGATGCCGCCGGCCACATAGGCGAGTTCGCGCTGTCCGGTGAGGTCGCTGCGGGAGGACATGATGCGTACGATGCCGCCCTCCTTGAGCGTTCCCTTGTCGGAGATGTCGACGTCGGCGGTGGCCTGGGCGACCTTCGGTTTGACCGGAGGCTTGACCGGCACACCTTCCGCGGCCATCTTTCGGCGTGCTTCCTTGATCTCCTCGACGACCTCGGACGGCACCGGCGTGGGTGACGCTGTCGGTGAGGCGGAGGTGCCGGTGGCCGACTCGGAGGCCTGTGGCGCACTGGAGGCGGACGGTGTCGCAGACCCGGTTCCGGCCGGGCCGATCCGCCGGATCTCTTGCGCAACCTGGGTCTGTTCGTCATCGGCGACGATCTGGCCGGTGATGACGTAGGCACCGACGCCGAGGAGTGCGGCTAGCCCGGCAGTCCCGGCGGCGATACGACCGCGGCCCCATCGGGACCGGCTCAGTGGTCGTTGCACTTGTTCCGGCTGGTGGTTGACCTCTTCACTCATCGAAGTCCCTTAGTTTCGGCTGGCTGTCCGCCGAAGTCGGGTCGGCGGACCTCGAAACCCAATAGTCCCAACAGTCCGGATAACCCGGGGCAAAACCAGCCAGAATCACCTGAGAGTTTCATGAGTGATCACTGAGAATCGTGGGTGAAACGACGGGGTCGAGGTCGGCGGAATTGCGATCCGCATTAGGGAGCGCGGCTTTTTCGGTAGGCTCGGTCTGACTTGAAAAGGAGAGATTGTTGTGAACATTCGCCGTATCGGTTTGGTTATCGGACTGGCCCTCCCGATGATGTTGGTCGGTATTCCCGCGCAGGCGGCCGAGCCTTCCGCTCACGACATCGCCTTCATGAAGCAGGCGCATCAGGTGAATCTCGCAGAGATAGCCGCAGGTCAGGTTGCATGGAAGAAGACGACCGACCCGGTGGTCAAAAATGTGGCGGCGACCCTCATGCGTAACCACATCCACATGGATGCCGCGCTCTCGCAGGCGGCCCGCACGCTCCATATCGACCTCCCGCTCGAACCCAACTCCGAGCAGCAGGAACTGACCGCCCGCTACGAGGCGACCGCGGCCGGGGCATTCGATGCGTACTTCATTTCGACCCAGGTGACCGCTCACCAGGAGACTCAGAAGTTGTTTTCCGGGCAGGTCGCCAAAGGCAGCGATCCGGCGGTGAGCGAGTTGGCCGAGAAGGCCACACCCATCATCGCCGATCAATTGGAGATGTTGCGGGAAGCCGCGGAGTGACCTGATCGCGAAGGGCTGGATGATGTCCGAATTCGTCGGCCGGGCCGTTCTCGCCGCCGTTGCCGCAACCGTCATCACCGCGGCCGGCACGAGTGCCCCGGCTGCGGCGGCCGAGCCGGTTCTGACGTTGAGCAGCGCCACCGGCCCGAGCGGCGGCGGCGTCATGATCACGGGCACCACGGCAGCGGACGGGCCGTTTCCGGCGGGCACCGTTCCGGTGGTTCAGTTCCAGTTCGTGGGGGCGGGCTCCACCTCGTGCCGCGCCACCGCGCAGGAGGTCGCTCAGATCACCGCGTCCGGGACGGCCACCACCGCGGGGGTGCTGATCGTCCGGCCGGACACGGTGAAGCGGCTCACCGCCGGCAAGATCGCCTTCGAGGTGCCCGCTGGCGCCTATCCGGAACTGGACGGGAACGGCGACCCGAGCACGGTCAACCCGGACGGACTGGTGCTCCTGGACGGGCAGGACTCCTCGCGGTGGAACGTCTGCGTCTACGACACCGACTCGACCACGGACAGCACGCTGCTTGCCACGGCCGTCTACACGGTGGCGCCCCGCCCGGTGATCACGTCGATCATCCCGGCCGGCAGCCCGGCCGGCGGCGGTCAGTCGATCACCGTGAACGGCTCCGGTTTCAGCACCGTCGTCACCGGGCTCAGCGCCTCGATCGGCGGAGCGGACCTCACCGGGATCAAGGTCGCGGCGAACGGGAACAGTTTCACCGCGACGACCGGGCCGCGAGCCGCGGACACCGGTCTGGCGCTGGTCGTCACCGCGCCGGGCGGCTCGGTGAGCAGCCTCGATCCGGACGACAACGGCCTGGCCCAGGACGGTGACGACAGCACACCCGACGCGCCGATCCCGTTCAGCTACAGCAACAGCATCACCATCACGCCCAACACCGGGCCGGTCGGCGGCAGCGTGGACATCGACGTCCTAGGCGCCGGCTTCGAAGCGCTCGACTTCACCTCCGGATCACCGGCCGACGGTCACGCCCATGTCTTCCTGGTGAAGGACGCCTACGACGCGGCGGCCAACCGTGGCGTGGCGGAATGCTCGGTGGTGGTCGTGATCAGCGACAACGAGCTGATCTGCACGCTGGACCTGGCGGCCGCCCGGCTGAGCGCGGTCGACAGTTCGGTACTGCCGGACACGACGATCGCTGAGGGCGCCTACATCCTGACCGTGGTGGCCAGCGGCGATCCCACGGCCGGGCCGGCCGCGGACCCGACGATCATCAGCAGCGGCGCCACCTTCACCGTCGGGCCGTACTGACGGATCGCTACTACCCGACTGCAACTGACAAAAGAATGAGCGCCCGCAACGGGCCGCCGATGCTCCTTCCCGACCGCAACGGGAGGGGCTTCGAAGATGAAGGTTCAGCTGCTCAAGTACGCCGCCGGGGCGGTGACGGCGGGCGCGCTCGCCGCCGTCGGCGTCTATGCGCTGCCCACCGGGAGCTCGGACTGGGCGCCGGTCACCTACGGGCTGACGCAGAGCGCCGAGGAGATCCTGCCGGCCACGGTCAGCAAGGCGCAGCCGGCCCGGGTGGTCAGTACCACGATCGACGAGGACGGGCGGCCGGTCGTCACCGTCAAGGAGGCCACCGACAAGGCGTCGGCGAAGAAGCTGGTCGAGGCGGCGCAGCAGGCGGACGGCGCGGTCAGCGTCGAGATGGATGCTCCTGTGCACGCGCTCGGCGTACCGTCGGGATCTGATCCTTATCGGTCTCAGCAGTGGGATTTTTCGAAGATCCGGGTGGCTGACGCCTGGCAGAAGTCGACAGGCAGCGGGGTCGTCGTCGCGGTGATCGACACCGGGGTCGACTCCGCGCATCCGGACCTCAAGGGCAACGTCCTCCAGGGGTACGACGCGATCGCGAACCGGGTCGCGGCCGGCTCTGACGGCAACGGGCACGGCACCCATGTGGCGGGCACGATCGCTGCGGTGACCGGCAACGGCGTCGGGGTGTCGGGTGTCGCCCCGGATGTGAAGATCCTGCCGGTCAAGGTGCTCAGCGACAGTGGCAGCGGCACCATGTCGGACACCGCCGAGGGCATCGTCTGGGCCGCCGACAACGGCGCCCAGGTGATCAACATGTCGCTCGGCTCGACGAGCAAGGTCGCGGCGGTGAGCAACGCCATCGCGTACGCCCGGAGCAAGGGTGTGACCGTGGTGGCGGCGGCGGGCAACGAGCGTGCGTCCGGAAGCCCGACCTCGTACCCGGGCGCCGACGCCGGGGTGATCGCGGTCGCCGCGACCGACTCGGCCGACCGGGTCGCCTCCTACTCGAACGCCGGCAGCTACGTCGACGTGGCCGCGCCCGGCAGCGGCATCATCAGCACCTACAAGGGCTCGTACGCCTCCCTGAACGGCACCTCGATGGCGTCCCCGCACGTCGCGGCGGTCGCCGCGCTGCTCAAGGGCTACAAGAGCTCGCTGACCCCGGACCAGATCGAGGCCGCCCTGGAGAAGTCGGCCGTCGACCTGGGCGGCAGTGGCTTCGACAACGACTTCGGCAACGGCCGCATCGACGCCGTGGCCGCCCTCGCCACGGTCGCACCCCCGACGACCGCGCCGACCACCCCGCCCACGACCGCCCCGACGACCGCTCCCACCACTGCCCCGACCACTCCGCCGACGACCGCCCCGACCACCGCCCCCACGACCCCGCCGACCAGCGCGCCGACGGTGAGCCCGACCACGACCCCGACGGCCAGCCCGACCACCACCGCCCCGCCCAAGCCGAAGCTCAACCCCCTGATCACCTCGAACGTCGCCACCCGTGAGGTGGCCTACGGCGCCGCCACCGCCACCACGTTCACCGTCCGCGTGTCGGGCAGCCCGTGGGCGAACAAGCCGGCGTCGGTCTGCATCGCCGAGGCGGGCGCTGGCTTCTCCTGCACCGACACCAAGACCAGCATCAGCGGAACCGTAGTGGTGTCCCGCGCCGCCACGGCCGGCTTCCAGGTGTTCGTGAAGACGGCCGAGACCGAGACGACCACGGCTGCTACGTCACCGGTCACGACGTACACGGTCCGGGCCAAGGTGGCGGCGAGCCTGTCCGGCCGGGGAATGATGACGGTGACCATCACCGGGGTGGCCGGCCAGCGCGCGCAGATCCAGATCTACAACACGGTCGCGCGGGACTGGATCACCGTCGCCAGCTACGACGCGGTCGCCCGGGTCTCGGTGACCGGCCTGGTCAGCGGCCAGCGATACCGGGTTCTGGTGCCGGACACCGCAGCCGTCCTCGGCGCGACGAGCGGGACGGTGCTGGCCTGAGACGCTGCTCCCGACCGGCAACGGGCCGGCACCGGCGGTGACAACTCTTCCCCTCGAATCTGATGTCAGTCCAGTTGTTCGAGGGGAAGAGGAACCGTTTTGAAGAACGTCCAGATCCGTAAGTTCGCCTTCGGTGCCGTCGCTGCTGGTGCGCTCGCCGCGGTCGGTGCCCTCGCCCTTCCGGGCGGGTCGGCGGACTGGGCCCCGGTCAGCTACGGGCTGACCGCGGCACCGGAGCGGATTGTTCCGGCGACGGTCACCGAGGCCCAGCCGGCCCGGATCGTGTCGACGACGATCGACGAGGACGGCCGCCCGGTCGTCACGGTCAAGGAGGCGACCGACAAGGCCTCCGCGATCAAGCTGGTCGAGGCGGCGCAGAACGCGGACGGCGCGGTCGGTGTGGAGATGGACGCCAAGGTGTACGCCCTGGGCGCCCCGTCCGGCACGGACACCTACCGTGCCAAGCAGTGGGACATCCCGAAGATCCACACGACTGAGGCGTGGCAGAAGTCGACTGGCGCCGGCGTGGTCGTCGCCGTGATCGACAGCGGTGTCGACGGCACCCACCCGGACCTGGCCGCCAACATGGTCAGCGGCTTCGACGCCACCACCGACCAGGCTGGCGCCACCACCGACCGGCACGGGCACGGCACCCACGTGGCGGGCACCATCGCCGCCGTCACCGGTAACGCCACGGGTGTCTCCGGCGTCGCCCCGGACGTCAAGATCATGCCGGTGAAGGTGCTCGGCGACGACGGCAGCGGCAACATGTCGGACACCGCCGAGGGCATCACGTGGGCGGTCGACCACGGCGCCCAGGTGATCAACATGTCGCTGGGTGGCACCCAGCAGGTCGCTGCGGTGAGCAACGCGATCAAGTACGCCCGCAGCAAGGGCGTCACCGTCGTGGCCGCCGTCGGCAACAGCCGTGAGCAGGGCAGCCCCACGTCGTACCCGGCCGCTGACGCCGGTGTCATCGGTGTGGCCGCGACCGACTCGAACGACCGGGTCGGCGTCTACTCGAACGCCGGCAACTACGTCGACGTCGCCGCGCCCGGCACCGACATCCTCAGCCTCGCCCCGAACGGCCAGTACAAGACCATGAGCGGCACCTCGATGGCGTCGCCGCACGTCGCTGCCCTCGCCGCGCTGCTGAAGAGCTACCAGAGCTCGCTCACCCCGGACCAGATCGAGGCCACCCTGGAGAAGTCGGCCGTGGACCTCGGCCCGGCCGGGTTCGACAACGACTTCGGCAACGGCCGCGTCGACGCGCTCGCCGCCCTGAACCTGCTGACCCCGGCGACCAAGGCCCCGACCACGCCGCCGGCCACCAAGGCGCCGACCACCCCGCCGGCCACCAAGGCCCCGACCACGCCGCCTACCAAGGCGCCGACCACCCCGCCGGTCACCACCGCCCCGGTCAAGGGCGCGCCGGTGATCACCGCGGACACCACCGGTGGGAACGTCATCTACGGCACCACGACCGTCACCACCTTCACCGTCAAGTCCGGCGAGCAGGCGTGGTCCCGCAAGGCCGTGTCGGTCTGCGTGACCGAGACCGGCGCCGCGCGGCAGTGCACCGAGACCAGCACCGACGACCTCGGCCAGGTCCGGGTCGACCGTTCCGCCAAGGCGTCCTACCAGGTCGTCGTCAAGGCTGACACGGTCACCTCGGCGCCGGTCGGCTACCAGGTCCGGGCCGCGGTCACCGTGGCCAAGGCCGGCTTCGGGCAGGTCCAGGTGACCCTGACCGGCGCGATCGGCCGCCCGGCCGAGATCCAGCAGAAGATCAACGGCGCCTGGCGTGCCGTCGGCGCCTACACCGCGCCGAACTCGCCCGCCAAGGCGATGATCACCCGCCTGATGCCCGGCCAGACCTACCGCGTCGTGGTCGCCGACAGCGCCGCGATCCTGGGCGCCACCAGCAGCGAGTTCGTCGCCTGACCGATCCGCTCCACGTCGAGGGTGGCCGCGGCGACCGGCTGGCTGCTGACCGTACGACGGTCGGTATGCCGGACCGACATCTGCTCGAACTGGCGCAACGCCTGCG
>NZ_JBEZXU010000080.1:0-51733 GCF_040638175.1 Actinoplanes sp. NPDC026670 | reverse complement strand
CCGCCACCGGCAAGTACGGCGGCGCCGCCAAGTGCGGTGACGCCGACGGTGACGGTGTGCCGGTGGCCATCTGCAGCTGGACCGCGGCGGGCCCCTCTCTCCCGCGATGTCTAGGCGGCCGCCACCGGCAGGCCGTCCGGGCCGGTCAGGGCCAATCTGGTACGCAGAGTGCCCCGGCTGGCGATCTTGTCGTAGTACGCGGCCCGCCGCCGGGCCACACAGCCCTCCTTCGGCGGGTTCTCCGCCGCCAGCGCCGGGTCCAGGTGGGTGTTCAACCCGTCCCGGAGCAGCAGCAGCGCCTCGGCCCGCAACTGCGACACCCGCGACTCGCTGACCCCGAGCTGGGCGGCGATCTGGGCCATCGGCCGCTCACCGTAGAAGTAGCCCTCCACCACGACACGCAGCCGCTCGGGCAGCGCGTCGACCGCGTGCCGCAGGTAGCCGAACCGCTCCCGGCGCAGCAGCATCTCCTCCGGGCCGAGCCCCGGCTCAGTGACGATGTCGTCGGCGGTCGCGGTGGCGAAGCCCTGGAGGCTGAACACCGTGGCGCGATGCACGTCACCCTCGCCGTGCTCGATGTCCTCGACACTGCATCCCAGCTTGTCGGCCACCTCCTGTACGGTCGGGGTACGACCCAGTTCGGCCATCAGCTCCTCACGGGCCGAGTCGGTTCGCCGGGCCCGCTGCCGTACCGACCGGCTGGCCCAGTCCAGGCCACGCAGCTCGTCCAGCAACGCGCCGCGGACCCGGGCCGCCGCGAACCGTGGGAACGGCACTCCTCGCTCGGGGTCGAAACCCCGGGCCGCCGCCACCAGCGCGGCATAGCCGGCCGACAGCAGGTCGTCCCGGTTCACATGCGAGGGAACCCGGGCCAGCATCTCGCGGACCAGGTGCCCGACGAGCGGCATGTTCGCCCGGACGATGTCCTCGCCACGCCGCTCGATCGCAGGTGTCTCAACACTCATCGGGGGTCTCCTCAGGTACCGGCCGGTCAGGGGGGATGTCCGGCGCTGAGGAGAAAGATGGGGCGCGCTGAGTGCGGACCGGTTCGCCTTCGGGTGCGAACCGGTTGCAGAGGGTGCCGAGCTAGAATGATCAGTAATCGACCACTCGGAGTTTCCATCTTCATGACTTCCTTCACCGAGCTCGGCGTGCCCGCCGTCCTCAACACGGCGCTCGACCGGCTCGGGATTACCACCCCGTTCCCCATCCAGACGGCCACCCTGCCCGACTCGCTGGCCGGGCGTGACGTGCTGGGCCGTGGGCGTACCGGTTCCGGCAAGACCTACGCCTTCGTGATCCCGGTCGTGGCCCGTCTCGCCGCCGCGGCCCGCAAACCGCAGCCGGGCCGCCCGCGCGCGCTGATCCTGGCGCCCACCCGCGAGCTGGCCACCCAGATCGAGGCGACGCTGCGGCCGCTGGCCGACGCGGCGGGCCTGCGCACCCTCGTCGTCTTCGGCGGCGTCGGGCCCAACCCGCAGATCAAGGCCCTGAAAGCGGGCGTCGACGTGCTGGTGGCCTGTCCCGGCCGGCTCGACGACCACATCCGCGGCGGCCACGCCTCGCTCGACGCGGTCGAGGTGACCGTCCTCGACGAGGCCGATCACATGGCCGACCTGGGCTTCCTGCCGGTGGTGCGGCGGCTGATGTCGCAGACCCCGGCCGGCGGCCAGCGGCTGCTCTTCTCGGCCACCCTGGACAACGGGGTCGACGTGCTGGTGCAGAAATTCATGCGCCGCCCGGTCACCCACCACGTCGACTCGGCCGCCCAGGCGCCGATCGAGATGGACCATCACGTCCTGCACGTGCGTGACGACGACCGGTTCGGCATCCTCGTCGAGCTGCTCGCGGCGCCCGGGCGGACCGTGGTGTTCACCCGGACCAAGCGGCGTGCCAAGGTGCTGACCCGCCAGCTCAACGCGGCCGGGGTCCCGGCCGTCGAGTTGCACGGCAACCTGGCGCAGAACGCGCGTAACCGCAACCTGTCGGCGTTCTCCGACGGTTCCGCGGGCACGCTCGTCGCCACCGACATCGCGGCCCGCGGCATCCACGTCGATGACGTGAGCCTGGTCATCCACGCCGACCCGCCGGTCGAGCACAAGGCCTACCTGCACCGGTCCGGCCGGACCGCGCGGGCCGGCAACCGCGGCACGGTGATCACCCTGATGACCGACGAGCAGCAGGCCGACGTGCGTGACCTGGCCCGCAAGGCCGGCATCCGCCCGGTCACCACCCGCACCCGGCCCGGCGACGCGCTGCTGGCCCAGCTCGCGCCGGGTGAGCGGACCTTCGTGGCCCCCGCTCCCCCGGCCGCTCCGTCGACGCCTTCCGCGCCGTCGCGCCCGGCCTCCCCCGAGGACGGCGCCGGTTCGGCCGGGCGGTCCCGCTCCCGCCGTCCGCGGCGTGGTCGCGGCCGCTCCACAGCGGAGGGGGCGGCGACGACAGCGCCCGCGACCGGTCAGGGCCGTCCGCGGGCTGCGGCCAAACCCGCTGACGACGGGCAGGGTTCCCGGCGGCGGACGTCCGGGGCCGGGTCCGGGCAGGGCCGTGGTTCCGGTTCAGACCATCGTTCTGGTACGCCGCAGCAGCGCGCCACCCCGGCCGGTGGAGGCACGCGTGCCGCCGCGCCCAGGACCGCCTCGGCGCCTCGGACCGCTTCGGCGCCTGCACGGTCCACTTCGGCCTCCACCGGGGCGGGAGCGGCCGCCTTCTCGGCACGTGGCGGAGGCCGCCGCGGCGGTCGGTGATCCTCACTTCGATCTTGTGGAGTTCGGCGATGACGGTGTGCCGGAACTCCACAGGATCGAGGTTCTGGCTTCAGTGACGGTGGAGGTGGGCGGCCAGCTGGGTGCGGTTGGTGACGCCCAGTTTGGCCAGGGTGTTGCGGACGTGGGTTTCCACGGTTCGTTCGGAGATGTGCAGGCGGGCCGCGATCACCCGGTTGGCCAGGCCCTCCGCGGCCAGCACGGCGATCTCCCGTTCCCGGGCGGTCAGGCCGTCGCGGGACAGGGCGGCGGCCTCGGCGGCGATCGCGGGCAGGTTCAGGCGGCGGGCGATGGCGAGCGCCTTCCCGGCCAGGGTTCGGCTGCGGTGCCGGTCGGTGTCGTGGACGCTCCGGGCGTACGCCAGAAAAGCGAGTGAAGCGAAAGGCGCGGCGCCGGCGTCCTGTTCCAGGGTGATCGCGTCGGTGAAGTGCCGCTCCGCGGCCGCCCGGTCGCCGATCGCGGCGGCGATCGTGCCGAGCGGCCGGGCCAGCACCCCGTAGCAGGCGGTCGTCATGTTGAGGAACCGGTTCGCGAACGGCAGCACCCGCCGGTAGCCGTCGGCGGCCAGGTCGGTGTCACCGGTCCACGCCGCGACCTCGGCCGCGCTCAGCACCACGAACAGCTGCCGGCTGTCCGGCGGCAGGTCGGGCACCATCCCGCGGAACAGCCGGACACAGTCGCCGGCGGTCTCCCGGTCACCGGCGAGCACCGCCAGCCGGCCGATGTTGGCCGCCGCGATCGGCTCGGCGCCGTACCGGGCCACGGCCTCCCGCAGGTCACCCGGCCAGCCGGGCAGCTCACCCGTGAACGGCGCCAGCGAACCGACGAACGCCGAATGCAACTCCCGCATCGGCTGCTCCTCGAACGTCCCGGCCAGCACGAACGCCTCGTCGGCGGCCTCCCGGGCGGCGATCGTACGGCCACCGAGGAACAACCGCGCGGCCCGCGCCCGCAGCAGATGCCAGCGGGCGACCGGCCAGCCGATCCGCTCGGTCAGCGCGGCCAGCCCGGCCATCTCGGCATCGAAGGCCGCCAGGTCACCGAGCGTGAGCAGCCCGTCGAGCCGCCACAGCCGGCCCCACAGTTCGGCGTCGGCCCGGCCGGAGGCGACCGCCAGGTCACGGCTGCGCCGGGCCAGGTCGAGCACCTCCTCGGTCGCCGCGTACGGGTCCAGCACCTCGTGGCGCGCGTGCACCGCGGCGGCGAGGGCGCCGGGGTCGCCGGTCCGCTCGGCGAGAGCCATCGCCTGCGAGCTGGCCGCCTCGGCCCGCGCATGGTCCCCGGTCTCGACCAGCAGATACGCGTAGTGCGCCAGCAGTTCGGCATGCGCGGCGTCCGGCTCGGTCGGCGGTGCGAGGGCCAGGGCGCGTTCGCAGAGGCGCAGCGCCGCGGGCGCGACCTGACCGCCGTAGCCCCGGACGACCAGTGCGGCGGCCGTCGCCAGACGCGGATCGTCGTCGTTCTCGGCGGTGTCGAGGACGGTGGCGCAGTCGGCGATCGCGAGGGCGAGGCGTCCGTCCCGGCAGGCCGCCTCAGCCCGGGCCAGGCGCAGCCACGGGTCGCCGGGCCGAAGGTCGAGGGCCTGCCCGAGCCAGGTGGCGGCGTGGTGGTCGAGCCGGCGGGTCGCTTCGGTGGCGGCGGCCGCACAGGCTTCCCCGGCGGCCCGCCGGGACTCCTCGTCGACGGCGGCCCGCACCCGGTGCCGGGCGGTCTCCTCGGACCGCGCACCCGACGCGCACAGGGCGTCCGCGATCCGGCGATGGGCGCCGATCCGCTCGGCCCGGCTCAACCGCGCGTAGCAGGCCTCCCGCAGCAGCTCGTGCACGAATCGCAGCCGGGCCGGCGCCCACGGATCCTCGGCGAGCACCCCGGCTCCGATCGCCTCGTCCAGCAGCGACTCCACGCAGACGCCGGCCGAACGGTCCGTATCGGGCGCGGTGAGGCCGGCACGGTCCGTATCGGGCGCGGTGAGGCCGGCCAGGAGGACGGCATCGACGTCGGGCCCCAGAGCGGCGGCGAGGCCGAGCAGGTCGCGGCAGGCGGGAGTCAGGGCCGCGGTTCGGCGGCCGGCGAGCCGCAACAGGCCGTCGGGCAGATCCAGATCAACGGCGGGCTTCAGCGGTACGGGAATCAGCCTCGCCAGCTCACGGGTGTAGAGCGGGTTGCCGCCACCGAGCCGGTGCACCAGTGGCGGCCAGCTCGGGTGTACCGGTCCGCCGGCATGCCGGGACAGGTAGCTCGCGACCGCCTCCCGATCCCACCGGCGCAGCACCAGCGGCACCGCGTCGGGCAGGTCGAGGCTCCGGGCGGTGGCGACCACCAGCATCGGGATGTCGCCGACCTCCCTGGCCAGCGCGGTGAGCAGGGCCAGCGAGGCGGGATCGGCCCAGTGCAGGTCCTCGAGGACCAGGATCAGGCCACCACCGGCACATCCGGTCGCCGCAGCCCGCAGCGCGGCGACGGCGGCCCGGACGGCACGAAACCGGGCGGTAGCGGGCGGCTCACCGGTGTGACCGGTCACCAGGATCTCCGGCCCGAGCTCGACCGGCCGCCGCCCGGGTGTCGCGCCGTCGAGCACGCCGGACAGGCCGGACAGGCCGGGCAGGCCGGGCGCGTCGGGCAGGCCGGGCGCGTCGGGCGGGCCGGGCGCGTCGGGCGGGCCGAGCAGGCGCAGCCACGGCCAGAAGGCGGGCGCGCCCTCGTCCGGGTCGGCTCGGCCGGTCAGGACCGTCGCTCCGGTCGCCGTGGCCTGGGACACGAACTCCTCGACCACGGCGGTCTTGCCGATGCCCGCCTCGCCGGTGATCAGCACCACCGCCCCGGAACCGGCGGACGCGTCGGCGCGCAGCCGGTTCAGAGTGACCGATTCGGCCGCTCTGGCGACCAGCTGGGAGAACCCCATGGGCACATCCTGCCGGTGCGGCGAGCGCGGAGGACGTACCCGAGCGGGTCTTTCTGGAATCGGCCGACCGTGACGTGCCCGAGCGGTCTTTCTCGAATCGGACGACCGTGACGTGCCCGAGCGGTCTTTCTGGAATCGGCCGACCGTGACATGCCGGCCGCGGTGAGCGGGCGCGGTGTCAGGCCTCCGGGACGCTCACCGCGATCTCGTCGCCGAGGGTGAAACCGGCGCAGAGTTCGAGTTCGTCGCCGCTCCAGAAGCGGCCCGGGTCGTACCAGTTGGCCTTTCGGCCGGTCGGCAGCAGGCCCATGTCCTCGTAGGTGACGGCGACGACCTCGGCGCAGTATGCCTTCTCCAGGGTGGCCTCGCTCTCCCGGCTCTCCTGCCAGGGCAGCCGGATCTGCGGGACCCGGCCGCGCACCCACCTGGCGGCGAGCTGCGACGTCGACGGGAAGGGGGTGCCGTCGAGACGGGCGACGGTCTTGAGCGCTTTGTCCTCCATCGTCCGGGTGATGCCCGGGTCGAGCTGGCGCAGCCATCCGCGCTGGCCGTAGCGGCGGGCCCAGACGGTGACCGCGTCGCGCAGGTCGTGGAGCTGGACGCCTCGCTGGAACTTGCCGGACCACATGTCCGGGAGCGACTTGCCGAGCTCGGCGTGCCACATCAGGGGCGGCATGTCGTCGATCACCAGGGACATGCCGACGTGGTTGACCGGGCTGTTGGTGAGGGTCTGGATGGCCCGGTCCGGCCCGGATCGTCCACGGAAGATCCAGATGTCGCCGGTACGGGTCAGGTCGATGGCCTCGTCGAGGCTGAGTTCTGCTCCCACATGTCTATTCTCGGCTGATGCGTTGGTGGAAGATAGCGGGACTGGCGGGGCTGGCGGGAGTAGCGGCGACGGGCGTGGTGGTGGCCCGGGCCGAACGGAAGCGCCGGGCCTACACAGCCGATGAGATCAGGGGCCGCCTGCACGAGCGGGCCGCCGAGGCAGCAACCAAGCCGGAGCTGGAGAAACCCTGACCGCCACCCCAAATTTCGATCTTGTGAAGTTCGACGATGACGGCGTGCCGCTCGAGTTTCGCCATTTAGCGCAGCGACATCGCCGGTCAGGGTCGACGCTGAGGTGAATCTTGCATTCGTCCTGGTAAGCGAGCTTCGCAAGATCATCGTGAGGTCTGATGACCTTGGGTGGCCGTCCGGAGGCGGTGCCGGGAGCGGGCCGCCGAGGGCGGGCCCGCTGGCCGCAGCGATGGTCAGCGCACACGTTCGCCTGGGCGCAGCGATGGTCAGCGCACACGTTTGCCGGGCTGGAGCGATGGTCAGCGCACACGATCGGCGAACGTGTGCGCCTGCTTCGCTCTGACGGGGACGGGCGCACGCGTTGTGCCGTCCGTGTGCGCTGGTCGTCGTCCCGGCGAGGATGAAATCGCACATTGCCGCATTGTGTGCGCTGGTCGTCGCGCGCCGGCCGAATACCGGCGACCGCGCCGGGCCGGGCGCCGGCGACCGCGTCTGGCGGACGGTCCGGCGACCGCGTCTGGCAGGACCATCGACGCCCGGCCCACCGGCCACACGGCCCGGGCGAAGAAAGATCGTCTAGTTTCTGGGTTTGCGGACCAGGTCGGTGTCGCGTAGCAGCGACCACAAGCCGGCACCGTCGGGGGCCGAGAACCAGGTCTTGCCGCCGGACGGCACCACCTCGGCGGTCTCCGACGGGCCGGGGATGGCGCCGGCGAGCACGGCCTGGGTCGGTGACAGCCGGCGGATCGCCACGGCCGCCACGTTTTCCGGGTGCTCGCGGGCGAACTCGGAGTAGATCTCCTGGTCGTGCTGGCCGTCGTCGCCGATCAGCAGCCACCGCACGTCGGGGAACTCCTCGGCGAGGCGGCGCAGCGACTTGCGCTTGTGCTCCTGGCCGCTGCGGAACCAGCGGTCCGGGGTGGGGCCCCAGTCGGTGAGCAGGATCGGCCCGGCCGGGTAGAGGTGGCGGCTGAGGAACCTGGTGAGGGTGGGCGCGACGTTCCACGCGCCGGTGGAGAGGTAGACGACCGGGGTGCCGGGGTTGGCGTGCACCAGCCGCTCGTAGAGGACCGCCATGCCGGGGACTGCGGCGCGGGCGTGCTCGTCGAGCACGAACGTGTTCCACGCGGCGAGCAGCGGGCGCGGCAGTGTGGTGACCATCACGGTGTCGTCGATGTCGGAGATCACACCGAATTTGACGCCGGGGTCGATGACGCGGATCGGCGCCTCGACCGGGACGGTGCCCTCGGTGGAGAGTTTCGCGCTGCCCCAGCCGGGGTCGAGGTCGCCCTTGACGCGGACGTCGAGGTAACCGCTGCGGTCGGTGCGGGCCTCGGTGATCGTGCCGCCGAGCTCGATGCGGACCAGCGCGCTGCTCACCGGGGTGGTGGTGAAGCTGCGCCAGCCGCGGACCTTCTCCCGGCGCCGGCGGACCATGCCTGGCCTGGCCAGCAGCACCCGGGCCATCACGCGGGCCCAGCCGGGAGCGCCGTAGCCGGTGTACGCGGTGATGTACGGCTTCCAGCCGCGGGCGCGCAGACGGCGCTCGACGATCTCGTGGACGGCGTCCTCGATCAGGGCGGCCCGGTGTATCCGGACCACGGGCGAGGATCCACCCGCGGGAGTTATCGTCACCATCGCCTCCTTGCCGTTCCGTACCGCCCGCCCGGCCACGTTACCCGGCGCTTGTCACGGTCCGCTGGGAACGGTCGGCGGATCCAGGGTGGACATCAGGCGGCGGCCGGAAGTTCCGCCGGTGTCCAGTGTTCGGCGAACACCTGCTGCTCACTGGCCTCGGTGACCGGGCCGCGCAGCCGGGCGGCGGCCGCTTCGGCGCGCAGGCCGCGCAGGGTCTCGGCGGCCGCCTCGGCGCTGCGCCAGGTAGCCCGCTCCTTCTCGACCGCCCGCTGGTACGCGGCGAAGCGGTGCGCCCGGACCGCGTTGAACAGGACCGGCTCCTGCTGGACCGGGTGCAGCCGGGGGTTCCAGCCGCGGTGCGCGTAGACGTCGTTGAGCTGGGCGATCGACAGGTTCTGGGAGCGGCACAGCTCGGTGGCGGCGCGGTGCAGGTAGCGCTCGCGGTCGACGTTCTCGCCGGGCTTGCGGCGGCGGCTCATCAGCGGGAACGCGGTGGTGGCGCCGATCCGGCGGGCGTCGTCGGAGGCCTGGTCGTAAGCGGCCCAGCTCTCGTCGACGGTCTGCTGGGCGGCGAGCCATTCGGTGCGGCGGCGCTCGGCGACCTCCGCGGCCTCGGCGGCGGCTGCCTCCAGCCGGTCGGCGAGCCGGTTCTCCGCGCTCGGCGGCGCGGGTGGGGTCACGCCGCGGGGCAGGGCCGCGACGGCGACCGCGACGGCCAGGGCGAGCAGGACGGCGAGCCAGATCACGGTCGCCTGCGGGACCGCGCTCAGAAAGGTTTGCAGGACGGATTCCATGGAGCACCCCAGTGGTAGGTCGATCTACGGCCGGCGGTGACGGGTCCGTTGGGGCCCGTCAGTGAGCCGGGGGCGCCCGGGGGCCGGTGGCTGCCGGGGTCTCGCCATGCGGGATACGGGTGGTGAACGTCACGCCCGCGGGGGCTGCGGCAGCCTCGCCGACCGGCGCCGGCTCGATCCGCTCCGCCTCGTAGACGGCCGGATCGGGGGCGGCCACCGCGGCCGGAGCAGGCAGGGCCGCGACCGCCGGGGCCGGGGCCGCGGGCGCCGCGACCGAGGCCGGAACCGCAGGTCCGGGCAGGCGCAGGGTGACCGCCAGGGCGAGCATGGCCAGCCCGGTCAGGAAACGCAGAATCCGCTGCCCGTCCCAGGGACGGGCGGCCGGCTGCGCCACCGTGATCACGTCCATCAACCTACTCGCCGGACCCCCGGGGAGCATCGGACGAACTCGGCTCCACCACTCGTACGGGTTGCTCGCACGGTCACCCGGACGAGGGACGATGGACGGCATGGATCTCGAGTTGGTGGAACAGGTGGCCCGGCTGGACGAGTGGGTCGCCGAGGGTGACGTGGTGGTGCTCAGCGGCGCCGGCCTGTCCACCGACTCCGGGATCCCGGACTATCGCGGGCCGTCCGGCTCGGCCCGGCGGGGTTCGCCGATGACCTATCAGACGTTCACCGGCGACCCGGTGGCCCGGCGGCGCTACTGGGCGCGCAGTCATCTGGGCTGGCGCACGATCGGTGACGCGCGGCCCAACGACGGGCACCGGGCGGTGGCCCGGTTGCAGGAGCGTGGCCTGCTGGCCGGTCTGATCACGCAGAACGTGGACGGTCTGCATCAGGCGGCCGGCGCCCGGGACGTGATCGAGCTGCACGGCAATCTGGCCCGGGTGGTGTGCCTGGGGTGTGGCGAGGGTTCCGGCCGTGACGTGCTGGAGGAGCGGCTGTCGGCGGCCAATCCGGGGTTCGCGGCGGTGGCGGCGACCGTCAATCCGGACGGCGACGTGGAGCTGGATGACGCCGAGGTGGCCGGGTTCGCCGTGGTGGACTGCCTGGCCTGTGGCGGGGTGCTGAAACCGGATGTGGTCTATTTCGGCGAGACGGTGCCGCCGGACCGGGTGTCGCGGTCGTTCGCGCTGGTGGCGGGCGCGCGCACGCTGCTGGTCCTGGGTTCGTCGCTGACCGTCATGTCGGGTCGCCGGTTCGTGTTGCGGGCGGTCCGGGACGGGATCCGGGTGGCGATCGTCAACCGGGGCGTGACCCGTGGGGAACCCTATGCGGACCTGGTGATCGACGCCCCGCTCGGGGTGATTCTTCCGAATCTTGCCCCGCTTACCGTTTAAGACTGTTTACCGATCTCGGTTACCGTCTTGAAATCGAAATAGCTCTCTCGGCCCGTTGACGTGACCGCTCTCACTGAGGTTGACTGCCGAAACCGGTCCCGAAACCGGTTCCGAAACCCCGGGGCAATCAACCGGTAGCAACTGAGGAGCGAGCGTGCCGATCACCATCGCCGACGTGGCGGCCCGGGCGAAGGTCAGCAAGACCACCGTTTCCCGGGTTCTCAACGGCAAGGGTGAGCTGGACGAATCGACCGCCGCGCGGGTCCGTGCGGTGATCGAGGAGCTCGGTTACGTGCCCAGTGCCCGCGCGGTCAACCTGGCCCGCGGCCGCACCCGGGTGGTGGCGATGCTCGTGCCCTCGCTGACCTGGCCGTGGATGGGCGAGGTGGTCCAGGGAGCGGTCGACGTCCTGGAAGCCGAGGAGTACGGCCTGCTGCTGTTCACCTGCAACCGCGGCGAGGACTCGATGCGCCAGTTCGGCGCCCAGGTCGCGGCCAAGTCGTTCGACGGGCTGCTGGTCATCGAGCCGGAGGGCACCCTCGACTACATTGCCACCCTGCACGCCCGCGGCCTCCCGATGGTCCTGATCGACGATCGCGACCAGATGTCGGGGCAGATCCCCAGTGTGGGGACGACCAACCACATCGGCGCCGGCGCGGCCGCCCGGCACCTGATCGAGGTGGGCCGGCACCGGCCGCTGATGATCACCGGGCCGTCCCGGTTCGGTTGCACGCAGCAGCGCCGGGACGGGTTCGCCGCGGTCTACGCGGAGGCCGGCCACCCGATCGACGAGGACCGGATCATGCTCGGCGACTTCACCTTCGAGCAGGGCGCCGAGGCGATCCACCGGGCCACCGCGGCCGGTATCGAGTTCGACGCCGTCTTCTGCCACAACGACGTCTCCGCGGCCGGCGCCATGCAGGCGCTGCTGGAGCATGGCCGGCGCATCCCGGAGGACGTGTCGGTCGTCGGTTTCGACGACATCCCGATGGCGGCGCACACCCAGCCGCCGCTCACCACGGTCCACCAGCCCATGCGCGAGATGGGTGAGGCGGCGGCACGTGCGCTGCTGGCCCATTTCGAAGGAACACCGCTTCCGAACCGCACGACGATAATCCCGGCGACTTTCACCGTCCGAGAGTCAACGGTCAGTTCCGCCTAGCAACACCCGCACCCGATAGCGCATCGACCGGCCGCTGCGACGGCCGGGGATCGGTGGCACCCGGGGCCGGCCGACGGCCGGTCACGCGATGCCGCACGCCCTCGTGGCACCCCTCTCACCCTGTTTCACCCCTCTCACCCCTCACCCGCAGATGAATCCTCCGAGGAGAATTTCGATGCAGCGACGCAAGCTCTTCGCGGTCGCCCTGGCCGGCGTGCTGGCCGGTGGCGGGCTCGCCGCGTGCAGCGACTCGCCGAACGCCAACAACAACGCGAACAACGCCAAGCAGGCCGAGTTCCTGTCGATCGGCATGCCGAACGGCACGGTGACCGAGAACAACAACCCGTTCATCGGCACCTCGGCGGGCGCCTCGCTCGGCTACCGGTGGATGATCTACGAGCCCCTCGGCCAGTGGAACAACACCAAGCCGGCCGACCCGCTGACGCCGTGGCTGGCCAGCGAGATCAAGTGGTCCGCCGACTACAAGACCGTCGACCTGACCATCCGGGACGGCGCGACCTGGTCCGACGGCAAGCCGCTGACCGCCGAGGACGTCGTCTACACGTACAACCTCGTCAAGAGCAACGAGGCGCTGAACATCTTCGCCATCCCGTTCGACGCCATCACGTCGGAGGGCAACAAGGTGAAGATCACGTTCACCTCGTCGCAGTTCACCACCCAGCACAAGGTGATCGGGCAGATCCCGATCGTGCCGAAGCACATCTGGGAGAAGATCGCGGACCCGGCCACCGACCCGATCAAGGAGCCGGTCGGCAGTGGCCCGTACGTCCTGAAGTCGTTCAGCCAGCAGGCGACGATTCTCAGCGTCCGTGAGAGCGGTTACTGGCAGCCGCTGCCCAAGGTGAAGGAGCTGCGCTACACCTCCTACGCCGACAACAACGCGATGTCCACCGCGCTGGCCACCGGCCAGGCCGAGTGGAGCTTCGTCTTCATCCCGAACTACCAGCAGACCTTCGTCGCCAAGGACCCGGAGCACTACAAGGTCTGGGCGCCGGGCGTGCTGGGCATCCACGGCCTGTACATCAACACCACGCTGAAGCCGTTCGACGACCCGGCGCTGCGCCGCGCGATGAACATGGTCATCAACCGCAACGACATCTTCGTGCAGGCCGAGGCCGGCTACTTCCACCCGGAGATCAAGAGCGTCACCGGCCTGCCGGAGGGCGCGGGTGACGCCTACATCGCCGACGAGTACAAGGGCAAGACCTTCTCGGTCGACGTCGAGGGCGCCAAGAAGCTGCTCGCCGACTCGGGCTACAAGCTGGAGGGCACGACCCTCAAGGACAAGACCGGCAAGCCGGTGTCCATCAAGCTGAGCGACCCGGCCCCGTGGTCGGACTACCAGACCACGCTCGAGATCATCAAGAGCAACCTGGCCGAGATCGGCATCGAGGCGATCGTCGAGAAGCCGAACCAGAACGTCTGGGACGCCAACGTCCAGAAGGGCGACTTCGGCGGCACGATGCGCTGGACCAACGGTGGCTCGACGCCGTTCGACATCTACCAGACGGTGATGGACGGCGACCTGATGAAGCCGATCGGCACCGCCGCCCAGCAGGGCAACTTCGGCCGCTTCCAGAGCCCGGAGGCCACCGCCGCGCTGAAGGCGTACTCCAACGCGACCGACGAGACGGCCCGTAAGGCCGCGCTCGCCACGATCCAGAAGATCTTCGTGGAGCAGGCCCCGATGCTGCCGGTCGGCTCGGACAACGTCGGTGGCGCGTACAGCACCAAGAACTGGACCGGCTGGCCGTCGGACGCGGACTCCTACGCCCCGATGCAGCCCACGCAGGCCGGCGCTCTGACCGTCGTCCTCAAGCTGCAGCCCGCCAACTCCTGATCGCCCCGCGGGCGCCCCGGTCACCGACCGGGGCGCCCGCCTCAGCATGCAAGAAGGACACCGGCATGACGTCGATCCCGGAAGCCAAGGCGCCGGCCGACGAGGTGGTGCTCGAGGCGATCGGCCTGACCAAGCACTTCCCCGTCCGCCGGCGGTTGCGCGACCTGTTCTCCAACCGGCACGACGCGGTGCACGCCGTCGATGATGTGCACCTCACCCTCCGCCGCGGCCAGGTGGTGGCCCTGGTCGGCGAGTCCGGCTCGGGCAAGTCCACGGTCGCCCGCCTGCTCGCCCAGCTCTACCCCCGTACCGGCGGCGACATCCGGCTGCACGGCCGGTCGACGAAGGTCAAGTCGGGCTCGGCGTTCCGCGCCTACTGCGCCCGGGTCCAGATGATCTTCCAGGACCCGTTCGCGTCGCTGAACCCGGTGCACACCATCAGGTACCACCTGACCCGGGCGCTGAAGATCCACGGCAACGCCGGGAAGACCGACGCCGACCTCGAGAAGGCGCTGCACGAGCTGCTCCAGCGGGTGTCGCTCACCCCGCCCGAGCGCTACCTGGACAAGTTCCCGCACGAGCTGTCCGGCGGTCAGCGGCAGCGTGTGGCGATCGCCCGGGCGCTCGGCGCCGAACCGGAGGCCCTGCTCGCCGACGAGCCGGTCTCCATGCTCGACGTGTCGATCCGGCTCGGTGTCCTGAACCTCCTGCGTGACCTGAAGGAACGCTTCAACCTGGCGATCCTCTACATCACCCATGACATCGCGTCGGCCCGGTACTTCGCCGATCAGACGATGGTCATGTACGCCGGCCGGATGGTCGAGGGCGGCGACAGTGAGACCGTCACCCAGTCGCCGGCTCACCCGTACACCCGGCTCCTGATCGACTCCGCGCCGGACCCGGACCGGCTCACCGGCGTGTCCGACGTCGAAGACGAGGACCGTGGCAACGGCGAGCCGCCGAGCCTCATCCACCCGCCCGCCGGGTGCCGCTTCCACCCGCGCTGCCCGATGGCGATGGCGCGCTGCTCGACCGACACGCCGGTCCCGCTGGAGATCGGCGACGTGCCCGGGCACTGGGCCGCCTGCTGGCTGTACGACAAGAGCGAGGTCGCGAAGTGAAATACTTCCTGCAACGGCTCGCCTTCTACCTGTTCACCGCGTGGGCCGCGATCACCCTGAACTTCTTCATCCCGCGGATGATCCCCGGCGACCCGGTCCAGGCACTGATCACCAAGTACCAGGGCCAGCTCAGCAGCCAGGCGATCGACTCCCTGTACGTGCTGTTCGGCCTGGACAAGGACGCCAGCCTGTGGTCGGAGTACGTCAGCTACTGGAAGCAACTGCTCTCCGGTGACCTGGGGCTGTCGTTCACGTTCTTCCCGACACCGGTGTCCGAGATCATCAGCAACAGCCTCCCGTGGACGCTGCTGCTGGTCGGCATCACCACGATCATCAGCTTCTTCCTCGGCACCGGCCTGGGCATCCTGGCCGGCTGGCGGCGCGGCTCGTGGACCGACGGCCTGCTGCCGGTCACCACGTTCCTCTCCTCGGTGCCGTACTTCTGGCTCGGCATCATCGCGATCTACCTGCTCACCGGCCCGGACAGCTTCTTCCCGTCGTCCGGCGGCTTCGACAACGGCCTGGTGCCGGCCTGGGACCAGTACTTCATCCCGAGCGCCATCCAGCACAGCCTGCTACCGGCTCTGACCATCCTGATCTCCTCGGTCAGCGGCTGGATCCTGAGCATGCGGAACATGATGGTGACCGTGTCGTCGGAGGACTACATCACCGTCGCGCACGCCAAGGGCCTGTCCGACCGCCGGGTGGCGATGAGCTACGCGGCCCGCAACGCGCTGCTGCCGAACGTCTCCGGCTTCGCGCTGTCGCTCGGCTTCATCGTCGGTGGCACGCTGCTGGTGGAGATCGTCTTCTCCTACCCGGGGGTCGGGTTCCAGCTGTTCCAGGCGCTGGGCGCCTCGGACTACCCGCTGATGCAGGGCGTCTTCCTGATCATCACGATCTCGGTGCTGGTGGCGAACCTGCTCGCGGACATCGCGTACCTGCTCCTCGACCCGCGTACCCGCAAGGAGGGCTGAGCGATGACGATTCCCACATCGAGCATCGAGCAGGTCATTCCCGGTCAGGGCTCGATGGCCCAGCCCCAGAAGGTCAAGCGCCGCAGCTTCCGGTTCGTGGCCAACAAGAAGGCGGCCACCGGCCTGATCATCCTCGGCATCTACCTGGTGCTGGCGGTCATCGGCCCGTGGATCACCCCGTACGACCCGGGCGCCCGCGGCAACGACCTGGTCCAGCCGCCGTCGGCGGACCACTGGATGGGCACCACCCACCTCGGCCAGGACGTGTTCAGCCAGCTGCTGGCCGGCACCCGCAGCGTCATCTTCGTCGGTTTCTTCGCCGGCATCGTGGCGACCGTGCTGTCGGTGATCGTCGGGGTGACCGCCGGTTACGTCGGCGGCAAGACCGACGAGGTCCTCTCCGCGCTCTCCAACGTCTTCCTGGTGATCCCGGCGCTGCCGCTGATCATCATCATCACGTCGACCCTGGAGAACGCCGAGGACTGGCTGATCGCCCTGGTCATCGGCCTCACCTCGTGGTCCTGGAACGCCCGGGTGCTGCGCGCCCAGACCCTGTCACTGCGGCGGCGGGACTTCGTCGAGGCGGCCCGGGCCAGCGGCGAGCGCACCTGGCGGGTGATCGGTTTCGAGCTGCTGCCGAACCTGACCGCGGTGATCGCGTCCGGTTTCGTCGGCACGGTCATCTTCGCCGTGCTCTCCGAGATCACCCTGGCGTTCATCGGCGTCACCTCGGCGACCACCTGGAACTGGGGCACCATCCTGTTCTGGGCGCAGGGCCAGCAGGCTCTCGCGCAGAGCGCCTGGTGGTGGTTCGTGCCGGCTGGTCTGGCCATCGCGATCCTCGGTACCGCGCTGTCGCTGATCAACTTCGGCATCGACGAGTTCGTCAGCCCCCGGCTGCGCAGCGCCGGCAAAACCAAGATCAAGACCGCTTCCGGCCGTACGGTCCGGATGCGCATCGGCTTCACTCCGGTCCTGGACAACCGGGCCCAGCACAACCACGCCACGCCCACGCCCGTGGTGCGGCAGGAGGTCACTCAATGAGCGAGCTCGCGAGCGAATCATCAGGACACGCTCAGAACTCATGTCAGCACCGGAGCGAAGCGGAGGTGCTGACATGAGCCAGCCGCCCGTGATCGAGATCCGCAACCTGAACGTCGGGTACGGCCTGGGTGACCAGGGGGTCCGCGCGGTCCGCGACGTGAACCTCACCCTGCACCGGGGCGAGGTGCTCGGGCTGGCCGGGGAGAGCGGCTCCGGCAAGTCGACGCTCGCCTACGGGATGACCCGGCTGCTCGCCCCGCCCGGGGTGATCACCGGCGGCGAGGTCATCTACCACCCGGAGCAGGGCGACCCGTACGACGTGCTGTCGCTCTCCGACTCCGAGCTCCGCAAGTTCCGGTGGAACGAGACGGCGATCGTGTTCCAGGGCGCGATGAACTCGCTCAACCCGGTGCACAAGATCTCCACCCAGCTCACCGACGTGCTCAAGGCCCACGAGCCGAAGATGAGCGAGACCGAGCGCAACGCCCGCGCCCGGGAGATGCTCAAGCTCGTCGGCATCGCCCCGGACCGGATGGACGCCTACCCGCACCAGCTCTCCGGCGGCATGCGCCAGCGCGTGATGATCGGCATGGCGCTGATCCTCCAGCCCCAGGTCGTGATCATGGACGAGCCGACCACGGCCCTCGACGTGGTCATGCAGCGGCAGATCCTCGGCCAGCTCATCGAGCTCCGCGAGCGGCTGGGCTTCTCGGTCATCTTCATCACCCACGACCTGTCGCTGCTGGTGGAGTTCTCCAACCGGATCGCGATCATGTACGGCGGCCGGATCGTGGAGGAGGCGCCGGCCTCGGCCATCTACCGGGACGCGCTTCACCCGTACTCCAAAGGCTTGTTGGGGTCCTTCCCGGCCCTGAAAGGCCCGCGTCGTGAGCTGTCCGGCATCCCGGGCTCGCCGCCCGACCTGAAGGGCATGCCGACCGGGTGCTCGTTCCACCCGCGGTGCCCGAAGGCGTTCGAACCGTGCTCGTCGCAGATCCCGGTGCTCGAACAGAAGGACAGCCGTTCGGTGGCGTGCTGGCTGGTGAACAACTGATGGATTTCACCTGGGGGGTCGCCACCTCGGCCTACCAGATCGAGGGCGCGGCCGCCGAGGACGGGCGGACCGCGTCGATCTGGGACACCTTCGCCCGTGACGTGGTCGGCGAGACCGGGGACGTGGCCTGCGACCACTACCACCGGATGCCGTCGGACGTGCAGCTGATCAAGAGCCTGGGGGTGAACGCCTACCGGTTCTCGGTGTCGTGGACGCGGGTCCAGCCCAACGGCCGCGGCCCGGCCAACGTCAAGGGACTCGACTTCTACGACCGGCTGGTCGACGAACTGCTGGCCGGCGGGATCGACCCGTGGCTGACGCTGTACCACTGGGACATGCCGCAGGAGCTGGAGGACGCGGGCGGCTGGGGGAACCGGGACACCGCGTACCGGCTCGCCGAGTACTCCGAGATGGTCTTCGCTCGCCTGAACGACCGCGTCCGAAACTGGGGCACGGTCAACGAGCCCTGGTGCGTGGCCTACCTCGGCTACGAGTACGGGGTGTTCGCGCCCGGACGGCGTGAGCCGGCGGTCGCCGCGGCCGCCACACACCACCTGCTGCTCGCGCACGGGCTGATCGCGAACTCGATCAAGCGGCCGGACAACAACATCTGCATCCCGCTGAACATCGGCACCGCCACCCCCGCCTCGGACGATCCGCTGGACGTGGCGGCCGCCTGGCGGGCCGACGGCAACGTGGCCCGGATCTTCCTCGACCCGCTGAAGCACGGCCGCTACCCGGCGGACGTGCTGGCCGACCTCGCCGTCCGGGGCATCGAGCTGCCGGTCCGCGACGGCGACCTGGAGATCATCTCCCGGACGCAGATCGACACGCTCGGGGTCAACTTCTACTTCGGGCAGGACTTCGCCGGGCGCGACCTGGACGGCAACACCGTCGACGCATCAGGGCTGCCGGTGGTGCGGGAGATCAAACCCGACGTGCCGCAGACCGATCTGGGCTGGCCGATCACCCCGGACCGGTTCACCACGCTGCTGCTGCGGCTGGACCGCGACTACGGGTATCCGCTGGTCGTCACCGAGAACGGGGCGGTCTACCCGGACCACCCGGACGCGGACGGCTTCGTCGAGGACACCGAACGGACCGCGTACCTCGCGGCCCACGTCGACGCGGTCGCCGCGGCCCGCGCCCAAGGCGCTGACGTGCGCGGATACTTCGCCTGGTCGCTGATGGACAACTTCGAGTGGGCCGAGGGCTACGCGAAGCGGTTCGGCCTGGTGCATATCGATTACGAGACCCAGAGGCGTACGCCTAAACGCAGTGCGCTGTGGTTCCGGGATCGCATATCGTCCGCCCCATGACCGACTATCTGGAGATCAACCGGGCCAACTGGGACGAGCGGGCGGTGCCGCACGCGGCATCGCCCGGCTACCGGGTGCAGGATTTCGTCGACGACCCCTCTTTTCTGAGCGACGTGGTGCGTTTCGACCTACCACGGCTCGGCGACGTGGCCGGGCTTCGCGGCGTGCACCTGCAATGCCACATCGGCACCGACACCGTCTCGCTGTCCCGCCTCGGCGCCACCATGACCGGCCTGGACTTCTCCGGGGCGGCCCTGGAGCAGGCCCGGTCCATCGCGGATCGGGCCGGCGCCGACATCGAATTCGTCGAGAGCGAACTGTATTCGGCGCGATCGGCCCTGACCGGCGAGTTCGACCTGGTCTTCACCGGGATCGGGGCGCTCGGCTGGCTGCCCGACATCAAACGCTGGGCGCAGACCGTGGCGTCGCTGCTCGCGCCCGGTGGCCGGCTGTTCCTCCGGGAGGGGCACCCGGTGCTGTGGACGCTCGACTACTACCGAACCGACGGGCTGCTGTCGCTCACCGAGCCCTACTTCGAGACCGTGGAACCGCAGATCTTCGACGACCCCGGCACCTATGTGGAGTCCGATCACGAGTTCAAGCACACCCTGACCCACGAGTGGAACCACGGGCTCGGCGAGATCGTCACCGCGGTCCTCGAAGCCGGGCTCGTGCTGACCGGGCTCGAGGAACACCAGAGCGTGCCGTGGGAGGCCCTGCCCGGCCGGATGCGCAAACTGGACTCCAAGGAGTGGCAGCTCGCCGAGAAACCCGAGCGGCTGCCACACACGTACACCCTGCAAGCCCGCAAGCCCGTTTAATGATCGCCTCCGCCGGGGTATGAGCCGCTCATCCCCGGTTTGGAGGCTCTCATGCGTATCGGTGCGGTCATCATCGTCATCTGGCTCGTCCTCGGCGTCATCGCCGCGTACGAGCGTGGTTATTTCTCCGACAGCGAGGACGCCAGCTGCGCGGAGGCCGGCACGGTCATCGTGACCACGGTCGCCGGCCCCCTCAACTGGATGGGCGTCAACCCGAAGATCACCTGTGACGTGCCGGAGCCGAGCAAGTAGGACACGTCACCGCTTTCGCCTCACCTTTCGCCTCACCTTTCGTCTCACCGCAGGAAACCCCGCTCGTCGATGTGCCGGGTGGGCTCGCCGAAGAACAGCTCCGGATCGGCCGGGCCCACCGCGATGTTCAGGGTGTCCTGCCGGTACTCCCAGCGTCCGCCGTCGATCCGCGAGCCGGACGACCGGTAGTTCACCTGCCAGCGCAGCCACTCGCCCGGGGCCAGCCAGACGGCCGCCGGGCGGGTTCGCGTCAGGTCGCCCCGTCTGGCGTTGCCCAGCCTGGCATCGCCCAACCTGGCGTCGGCCAACCTGGCGTCGCCCAGCCTGGCCAGGAGTAGCTCCACCCGTACCCCCTTGTCTGCCCGGACCAGCCGCAGACCGGAACGCGCCAGGCTCGGCTCGCGCTCCGGAGGCTCCGCGCCGAACGACTCGATCGGCCGGAAATCATTACGTTCGGTGATCATCACCTCGTGCACCACGCTGCGCCGTTTCCCGGGCAGGCGGAAGCCCTGGGGCACCGCGCTGCGTAGTGCGGCTCCCGGACCGCCCCGGGAGCGCTTGGTCCACTCGGTAGTCACCCACTGCGTCACGACGTCCACCGCTCCCCCTTTCCCGCAGGCGCCATCCTCCCTGGTTGAGGCGCGCGGAAGCACGGATTATTCACGTGCTGGACACCTCTGCGCCGACGGCGCGCCGAATCGATTCCAGGACTTGTCCTGGAGCGCGCTCCAGGTTCTACGGTCGATTCGGACAGCCGGGAACGAAGAGGAGAACATCATGGAACTGCGGGCCTCCGGCCGACTCGGCCGTGTCAGCGCGCTCACTCTCGGTGGCGGCGGAATCGGTGGCGTCTGGGGCGCCACCGACCGCTCCGAAGCCGTCGCCACCGTCCACGCCGCACTCGACGGCGGCATCAACATGCTCGATCTGGCCCCCAGCTACGGCACCGGATTCGAATCCGAGCTGGCCGTCGCCGACGCGCTCCGCGGCCACGACTCCGACGTCATGATCACCAGCAAGGTGCAGCTGCCGGACGACGACGGACGCGACTTCGCCAAGCGCATCCGGCGCAGCCTGCACTCCAGTCTGATCCGGCTGGAACGCCGCCACCTCGACGTGCTCGTCCTGCACACACAGTTCCGCCGCCAGGGAACCGTCCTCTCCGGAACCGTCGACCCGGCCGGATACCGCGACGAGATCGTGCCGGTCTTCGAATCCCTGCGCGACGAAGGTCTCATCCGCGCTTGGGGGATCACCGCGGTCGGCGATCCCGAGCCCCTGCTGGAGGCCTTCGGCGCCGCGGCCGGCCCTCCCGCGCCTCAGCCCGACGCCACCGGCGCCGCAGCCGGCTCTCCCGCGCCTCAGCCCGACGCCACCGGCGCCGCGACCGGCTCTCCCGCGCCTCAGCCCGACGCCACCGGCGCCGCGACCGGCTCTCCCGCGCCTCAGCCGGAGGCTTTCGGCGCCGTGCCCCGGCCGGACACCGCGCAGATCGTGGTCAACGCCCTCGACCAGAGCGGTGACCTGTGGATCCACGGGGACGGCGTCCGCCCGGACAACGCCGGCCTGGTCCGGGCGGCCGCCTCCGCGGGCATCACGGTCACCGCCATCCGGGCCGTCGCCGCCGGCTCGCTCGCCGACGCCCTCGACCGTTCGGTTCCTGCCGACCACCCGGCGGCCGTCGACTTCGCGCGCGCCGCGCCGTTCCGCGCCCTGGCCGCGTCGTTCGGTGAGAGCGCGGCCTCGCTCGCGCATCGGTACGCACTCAGCGTTCCCGGCGTCACCACGGTCATTCTCGGCGTCAAGAACCGCACCGAGCTCGCTGAATGCCTCGCCGCCGAGGCGCGCGGACCACTGACCGCCGATGAGCTCAAGGCGATCAGCGCCCTCACCGACTGATCGCATCCGACCCGCCGTTGACTGCGGGCCGCCACCGCACCCGGCCCGCTCAAGACCGCGAGCCGCCGCATCCGGCCCGCACACAATCGCGGGCCGCCGCTGCATCCAGCCTGCCCACACCGCGGGCCGCCGCTGCATCCGGTCCGCCCACGACCGCGAGCCGTCGCTCAGGTGCCTTTCGGGGCCTGCATTCCCGCGGTGAGGTACGGCTGAGCCCGCCAGCCGTACGTCACCGCGGGAATTCGGACGGGATTCGGTCGCTCAGCGACGGCTGGCGGTCTTGGCCTGGGCAACTCGGCGACGGCCGGTGGGTGGTGGCCGTCGGGCTGGTCAGCTCGCCCACGGTGGGGTGAGCGTGGTGCCGTCCGGCAGGGTCGCCTCGAAGCCGGCGCTGGTGGTCACCCAGGCCGCGGCGGTCTCGGTTCCGTCGTTGTCGACTCGGAACTCCGTCCCGGCCGGCACGACCAGCACATCCCCGGCCGCGACCCGGGCGGCGACACCGTCCAGGCTGACCGACAACTCGCCGGCCGACATCATCAGGACCTCGTCGCGCCCCACCCGGTGCGGCACGCCTGTCACGCCGGCCGCGATCTCGACCCGCCAGGCGCACAGTTCCGCGCTGCCGTTCGACGGCGACGCGAAGGCGTGGAAGACGCTGCCGTGCATCCGGTGGACCACCGCTTCGGTACCGCGATAGATCGCCATGCCCTCTCCTCAACTAGTCAAGCTGATTGACCAAATAGTCAAGCAGCTTGACCTCTATGTCAAACTCGTTCTGTGCGTGACGATCTCCACGACCTCCCGGTGCTCCTGCTCAGTGCTGCTCGCGCGCTGGTGGACGGCATCGACTCCCGGGTGCGGGCCGGCGGCTTCACCGACCTGCGTCCCGCGCACGGCTTCGCCTTCGCGCGCCTGTCCGGTGGCGGGGCCACCGTCACCGATCTCGCCGAACACCTGGAGATCACCAAGCAGGCGGCCAGCCAGATGGCCGAGGAACTGATCCGCAAGGGCTACGTCGAACGCCGCCCGCACCCGACGGACGCCCGCGCCCGCCTGCTGGTCCTGACCGAAAAGGGTCACGCGTGCACCCGGGCCGCCGACGAGGGGGCCGTCGAGACCCTGGCCCCGCTGGCCGCCACCCTGACCCCGGCCCAGGCAGCGGCCCTCAGAACGGCGCTGGCCCACCTGGCTACTCCCGGCCGGATCCGCCCCATCTGGTGACCCTGCCCGGACCCGCAAACCGCCTGCCCTGCCCCGCACCCGCCTGCCGCCCCGCACCGCCTGTCCTGCCCCGCGACCCGCCTGCCCGGCACCGCAACCCGCCTGCCGCCCCGCACCGCCTGCCCGGCCCCGCAACCCGCCTCCGTCCCGGCAGCCGGACCCGCAACCCAAACCCTGGCCCGAAACCTCGCAACCAGCTGGCCTGGCAGCTTGCCATTCCACCCCCTCGCCACCCGCACGCTGGCCGGGCAGCCGGCCGCCGGTCGGCGAGCAGCGGGGGCCGTGGCACTCAACCGATGGAGTGGTCGCCGTGGACGGCGGTGGCGTGGGAGTGTTCTCGGCATGGGTGAGACTCGTGCTGAATCAGTCGTCCGAGAGCTGTACCGGGATCTGCTCACCGCCTGGAACGACCGGGACGCCGAACGTTTCGCGGGATTGTTCGCGGACGACGGTGCCCTGGTCGGGTTCGACGGCAGCCAGGTGGACGGACCCGAGATCGGCAAGCACCTCGCGCCGATCTTCCAGGATCACCCGACCGCCACCTATGTGGCCAGGGTCCGGGAACTTCGCATCCTCGGTCCCGGAGCCGTCCTGCTTCGTTCGATCGCCGGCATGATCCCGCCCGGCGCCGACGCCCTCAACCCGGCGGCAAACGCCGTCCAGACCCTGGTGGCCGAGCGACGACTGCCCGGCTGGCGAGTTGTCCTGTTCCAGAACACGCCTGCCCAGTACCACGCCCGGCCGGAGGCCGCCGCTGCCCACACAGCCGAGCTGGCGCCACAGGCCACCGACGGCCGGCTCCTGACCTGACTCGCGGGCAACCGACCCGGCACCGCCGATGAACTCACACAGAACCGACGGTGACCACCGCATCAGCCCGGCGGTCGCGCTGGGGCCGTGCCCAGGCAGCCACCTCGCGGGGACTCTCGGGAACAGACTGGTTCGAGTCGACGGCCTGACCCGTACCGAATGAAAATCGCCGGACGGAGCACGATCCCGCCCGGCGATTCGGTGGAAGGGCCGTCAGTCTCGTTCGATCAGGTGTCCGATGAGCTGCGGTCCCATGATGACCGCGTTGCCGGACCCGTCGCGGCGGGCGTCGGGTTCGGGGAGTTCGACCGGGTCGCCGGTGTTGGACGCGCCGACCGGCCGTGGGCCGACCCAGGCGACGATGAGCTGCGACTCGCCCTTGAGGAACCGCTGCACCCGGACGCCGCCGGTGGCGCGGCCCTTGGCCGGGTAGGACGCGAACGGTGACACCTTGACCTGGGTTCCGGTGGAGGTGACGACCATGGGCTCGCCGTGTGCGCTGTCGGAGGTGACGACGGCGTTGAACGAGATCACCTCGGCCTCCGGGCCGACGTTGACCCCGGCCATGCCACCGCCTTTGAGGCCCTGTGGTCGCACGAGTTTCGCCGGGAAGCGGAGCAGGTTGGCGTCGGACGTGACGAAGACGAGGGCTTCGGCACCGTCGGTGAGCCAGGTGGCCTGGAGGACCTCGTCGCCCTCCTTGAGGGTGATCACCTCGAACTCGTCGGACCGGACCGGCCACTCGGGCGCGCACACCTTGACGATGCCGAACTTGGTGCCCATCGCGAGGCCCGGGGACTCGCCGCCGCCGAGCGGGGCCATGCCGACGACCCGTTCGCCCTTGTGCAAGGGCACCAGCTCGGACGCGGACATGCCGCCGCGCAGCGAGACGGTGCCGGACTGCTCGGGCAGGACCGGCAGGGTGAGCACGTCGGTCTTGAAGGCCCGGCCGCGGTTGGTGACCAGCAGGATCCGGCCGCGGGCGGTGGAGTGGATGATCGCGCGGACGGCGTCGTGTTTGACGCGGCCGCTGCGGCTGCGGGCCTCGGTGGACTCCTCGCTCTCGGCGGCGGTCCGGGCGATCAGGCCGGTCGCGGAGAGGATGACCTGGCAGGGGTCGTCGGCGACCTCGAGCGGGCCGGCCGGCACCGAGGCGGCGAGGACCTCCTTGAGGTCGCCGTCGATCAGGGTGGTCCGGCGGGCCGCCCCGAACTCCTTGGCGACGGCGGCCAGCTCGTCGGAGACGACCTTCTTGAGCACGTCCTCGTTGTCGAGGATCCGGGTGAGCTCGGCGATCTCGTTGCGCAGCCGGTCCTGTTCGGTCTCCAGCTCGATCCGGTCGAAGCGGGTGAGCCGCCGCAGCGGGGTGTCCAGGATGTAGGTCGCCTGGATGT
This sequence comes from Actinoplanes sp. NPDC026670, assembly GCF_040638175.1. Classification (NCBI taxonomy): domain Bacteria; kingdom Bacillati; phylum Actinomycetota; class Actinomycetes; order Micromonosporales; family Micromonosporaceae; genus Actinoplanes; species Actinoplanes sp. NPDC026670. Next base: position 26,336 of record NZ_JBEZXU010000080.1, on the reverse strand, counting down.
CGGAGAGCCCGAACTCGGTCATCAGGCCGGCCTTGGCCGCGGCCGCGTCGTCGCTGGCCCGGATCAGCGCGACCACCCGGTCGATGTCGATCAGGGCGATGAGCAGGCCGTCGACCAGGTGCAGACGGTCCTCGCGCTTGGTCCGCCGGTAGAGCGTACGCCTGGTGACGACGTCGTAGCGGTGCTGCACGAAGACTTCGAGAAGAGCCTTCAACCCGAGCGTACGGGGCTGCCCGTCGACGAGGACCAGGTTGTTGATGCCGAACGAGCTCTCCAGCGGGGTGAGCCGGTAGAGGTCGGCCAGCAGCGCCTGCGGGTTGACGCCGACCTTGCACTCGATGACGAGCCGGGTGCCGTGCTCGCGGTCGGTGAGGTCCTTGACGTCGGCGATGCCGGTGAGGCGGGCCGCCTGGCGCTGGCCACGCCGCGGGCCGGAGGTGATGACCTTGCCCTTCACCTCGTCGGTGATCGCCTCGATGATCTTCTCGGCGCCGACGCCGTAGGGCAGCTCGGTGACGGTGATGGCCTGCCGGCCGCGGCCGCCCTCGAGCAGGCCGGTCTCGGCGCGGGCCCGGATCCGGACGACACCGCGCCCGGTCTCATACGCCCGGCGCACCTCGTCGAGCCCGAGCAGCTGACCGCCGGTGGGCAGGTCGGGACCGGGCACGAAGCGCATCAGCTCGTCGAGGTCGGCCGCCGGTTTCCGGATCAGGTGCCGGGCGGCCGCCACGACCTCGCCGAGGTTGTGCGGGATCATGTTGGTCGCCATCCCTACGGCGATCCCGGACGTGCCGTTGACCAGCAGGTTCGGGAAGGCGGCGGGCAGCACCTTGGGCTCCTGCTCGGAGCCGTCGTAGGTGGGCTTGAAGTCGACGGTGCCCTCACCGAGCTCGCCGACCAGCAGCATCGCCTCGCGCGACATGCGGGCCTCGGTGTACCGGGCGGCGGCCGGGCCGTCGTCGGGCGAGCCGAAGTTGCCGTGCCCGTCGATGAGCGTGGCGTTGAGCGAGAAGTCCTGGGCGAGCCGGACCAGGGCGTCGTAGATCGCGACGTCGCCGTGCGGGTGGTACTTACCCATCACGTCGCCGACGACGCGGGCCGACTTGACATACGGCCGGTCGGGGCGCTGCCCCTGCTCGGACATCGACCAGAGGATGCGCCGGTGCACCGGCTTGAGCCCGTCCCGGGCGTCCGGCAGGGCACGTGAGTGGATGACCGAGTAGGCGTACTCCAGGTAGGAGTCCTCCACCTCGGTGGTGAGCGGGTTGTCGATGACCCGGGCGCCCGCCTGGTCGAACGCGGACAGGTCGACGCGCTTGTCGGATTTGCGGCGTGCCATTGGTAGCGGACCTCTCAGGCGTCGATCGTCTCTTGGTCGATCCGGCCCGCGGCCTCGATCAACCAGTTCTTCCGGGGCTCGACCCGTTCACCCATGAGCAGTTCGAGGGTGGCTTCGGCTTTCTCCGCGTCCTCGATGGTGATCCGGCGGACGGTGCGCTCAGCCGGGTTCATCGTGGTGTCCCACAGCTCGTCGGCGTCCATCTCACCGAGACCCTTGAACCGGGGCACCGGTTTCTGGACCTGCCGGCCGGCCCGCTCCAGGCGGCCGACGGTGCTCTCCATCTCCTGCTGGGTGTACGTGTAGAGAGTCTCCGAGTTGCGGCCCTTGGTGACCACCTTGTGCAGCGGCGGCATCGCGGCGAAGAGCCGCCCGTTCTCGATGACCGGCCGCATGTACTTCGCGAAGAGCGTGATCAGCAGGGTCCGGATGTGCGAGCCGTCGACGTCGGCGTCCGCCATGATCATGACGCGGCCGTAGCGCATCGAGCCGATGTCGAAGGTGCGGCCCGAGCCGGCCCCGAGGACCTGGACGATCGCCGAGCACTCGGCGTTGTCGAGGACCTGCTGGAGGCTCGCTTTCTGCACGTTGAGGATCTTGCCGCGGATCGGCAGCAACGCCTGGTACTCGGAGCTGCGGGCCATCCGGGCGGTGCCGAGCGCCGAGTCACCCTCGACGATGAACAGCTCGGACCGGTCGATGCCGATGGCCCTGCAGTCGACCAGCTTGGCCGGCATCGACGCGCCCTCCAGGGCGGTCTTGCGGCGGGCCGCGTCCTTCTGCTGTTTCTGGGTGAGCCGGACGCGGGCCGCGTCCACCACCTTCTGCAGGACGGTCCGGGCCTCGGTCTTGGTGCGGCGGCCGTCGATCCACTCTTTCAGGTACGTCTCGACGAGGGTCTGCATCACCCGGGCGACACCGGCGGTGGACAGCTCGTCCTTGGTCTGCGAGGTGAACTGCGGCTCCGGCACCCGCACGTGGATGACCGCGGTCATGCCCTCCAGGAAGTCGTCCAGGACGGGCGGCTCCTCCTTGGGCTTGAGCAGCCCGCGGGCGTTGCGGATGGCCTCGGTCAGGGCGCGCACCAGGGCCCGCTCGAAGCCCTTGCGGTGGGTGCCGCCGTGCATGTTGCGGATGGTGTTGGTGAAGCACTCGACGGTGCGCTCGTAGCCGGTGCCCCAGCGGAAGGCGACCTCGATCTGTGCGTGCCGGACGACGTTGGACTGCATCACGCCGTTGGCGTCGGCCGCATTCTCCTTGTAGGTGCCCTCGCCGGTGACCAGCAGCGTGCCGGAGACCGGCTTGTCTGCGGCCGGGGTGAGGAAGTCCACCATGTCGGCCAGGCCGTTGGGGTAGTGGAACGTCTCGGTGGCCGGCTCCTCGGCGCCCGCGTCGAAGAGGGTGTACTGCACGCCGGGGACCAGGAACGCGGTGTTGCGCAGCTTGGTGCGGACGGCGTCGACGTCGAGCCGGGCGCCGGTCTCGAAGTAGCGGGCGTCATACCAGTACCGGATCGAGGTGCCGCTGGGCTCGCCCCGTTTCATCCGGCGGGCCACCCGCAGGCCGGGCTCGCGGGTGAACGGCGCGTCCGGCCCGGGACCGTCGAAGACGCCCGGCACGCCACGCTGGAACGAGATCTCGTGGACCTTGCCGTCCCGCTTGACGGTGACGTCGAACCGGTGGGCGAGCGCGTTGACCGCGGACGCGCCGACGCCGTGCAGGCCGCCTGACGTCTTGTAGCCGGAGCCGCCGAACTTGCCGCCGGCATGCAGCCGGGTCAGCACCAGCTCGACGCCGCTCAGGCCGGATTTGGCGTGCACATCGGTGGGGATGCCCCGCCCGTCGTCGTCGACCTGGACCGAGCCGTCGCCGTGCAGCGTCACGGCGATGCGGGTGGCGTGGCCGCCGACCCCCTCATCGGTGCAGTTGTCGATGATCTCGTTGGCGAGGTGGTTGATGCCTCTGCTGTCGGTGGACCCGATGTACATGCCCGGGCGTTTGCGGACAGCGTCGAGCCCTTCCAGGTGCGTGAGGTCGTCAGCCCCGTACAAGGTCTCTGGTTGCGCGGTCACGAGGCGGCACTCCCGGTCAAGCCATGGTGGTCAAGGACGGCGCGAGCCTACCCGGCGCCTATGACACTTCTGCCCCAGGCGAGGCAGGTCTAGACCAGTCCGTGGCCAAAATAGGGATGATCCACCCCAAGAAGTGCGCTACGCCACAGTCGCCAGGGACACGGTCTGCGGCTGAAGGGCCCGGAAGAGGTCCAGCGGATACGCCTTGCCCGGAACCGACACCGGTGGCAGCTCCTGGTAGGCGATGAGCGCGTCGGTCACGTCCCGGGTGGCCGAGCAGACCACCACGGTGCCGTGCGGCGCATAGGCCTGGAGACGGGCCGCCGTGCTCACCACGCTGCCGCTGATCATCCCGTATCCGCCGTCGAAAGCCGCCATCGGGTCGACGATCACCTCGCCGGTGGCCAGCCCGACCCGGGTCCGGACGGGGAACCTGCCGGCCAGGAGACGCCCCCTCAACGACTCCTGGACCGACAGGCCCGCCTGGACCGCGGAGGCGGCCGCCCCCGGGCCGAATCCCCCCTCCGCGGCGCCGAACACCGCCATCACCGCGTCCCCCACGTACTTCTCGACGATCCCGTCGTTGTCACGGACCACGGCCGAGACGGTCGAGAAGTAGTCCCTCTGGAGCGCCCGCACCTCCGCGCAGTCCAGCCGGTCCACCAGAGAGGTGAACCCGACGATGTCGATGAACAGCACGGTTACGGTCTGCCTACGCTCCTGAACGGCACTGCTGACGGTGCTCATGTCTTCGCTCCCCCAGATCACTGCGTTGACCGGGAGTACGGTGCCAGCCTCGGACAAGACGCGGATCCGCAGAACGACGTATCTCTGACAGCATCGAATTCCGTCGTTTTTGTGACGCAGAACAGTCCGAACCGACGACATAGTGATAGGCGGATACGGATTAGGCTGCCGGGCATGGCCAGACAGGGGGACGAGGGGCCGCTTGTCGGGCGCACCGGCACGCTGGCCGACGTTCAGTCCAACCTCCGCAACGTCGGTACCGGTGGGACAGCCGCGGTCTTCGTGACCGGGGAGAGTGGCGTCGGCAAGACGCGGCTGCTGCGCGAGACCGCCGACGCGTTGCGTGAGACGGGCTTCTCGGTGCTGTTCGGCACCTGCCTGGACATCGGTGACGCCTCGCCGCTGCACCCGGTGCTCCAGGCGCTGCGCCGGCTGGACGGCTCGGCCCCGCCCGGCGCCCCCGACGACGCCGGCGCGCTGCTCGAGCGGGTGTCACGCGACCTGCGGGCGATCGCCGGCGACCAGCAGCTGCTGCTCGTGCTGGACGACCTCCAGTGGGCCGACCGGAGCACCCGCCAGCTGCTGCTCTACCTGCTCGCCGGGCTCGGTGACGTCCGGGTCTCGGTGCTCGCCGCGATCCGGGCCGAGGCGCTGCACGGCACCCACCCGCTGCGCCGGGTGCTGGCCGAGTTGCGCCGCCTGCGCTCGGTGCGGGTGGTCGACCTGGCCCCGCTGAGCCAGGAGCAGACCCGGGAGCTGGTGACCGCGATCGTCGGCGGCACGGTGGCCCTGGAGGACGCCGACCGGGTCTTCAAGCGCAGCGGAGGCAACCCGTTCGTGGTCGAGGAGCTGTCCCGTGACCTGCGTGACGGCCGGGTCGAGCTGTCCGACACGCTGCGCGAGATCTTCCTGTCCCGGGTCGACGAACTGCCGCCGCACGCGCACACCGTGGTGCACGCCATCGCGGCGGGTGTCGAGCCGGTGGAGCACGCGGTGCTGGCCGGGGTGGTCCCGCTGCCGGAGGACCAGCTGATCGAGGCGGTCCGGGCTGCGGTCACGCACCGGTTCGTGGCCAGCGACCGGGACGGTTACAAGCTTCGCCACCGGCTCGTCGCCGAGGTGCTGGAGCAGGAGGTGCTGCCGGCCGAGGCGGCGTCGCTGCACCGGCGGTACGCGGAGACGCTGGAGTCGGTGGAGGGCGAGCCGGACAACGCGCGCCTGGCCCATCACTGGCAGCGGGCCGGCGAGCCGGATCGGGCGCTGCCGCCGGTGGTGGCGTCGGCCCGTGCCGCCGAGCGGATGTACGGCTTCGCTGAGGCGCACCGGTACTGGACGATCGCGCTCCAGCTGGCCGGTGAGACCGACGAACGCCGCACCGAGCTGCTGGGGCACGCCGCCGAGTCGGCCCACCAGTGCGGCGAGCACCTGCTGGCGCTGGCCCGGCTGGAGGAGCTGGCCGGCCGGCCGGATGCCCCGGGTCAGTCCGAGCTGCACCTGCGGCGGGCGCGTTACCTGGCCGCGGCCGGGCGTTCGGCGACCGCCGAGGTCGAGTACCAACGAGCTCTGGAGGCGCCCGACTGCACCCCGCGCCGGCGGGCGTCGGCTGCGGCGTACCTGGCTGAGCTGCTCTTGCATCTCGGCCGCTATGCCGACGCCAACCAGCACGCACGGGAGGCGCTCGAACTGGCCGCGGTCAACGGGGCCACCACCGACCTGGTCCGGGCGAGCGCCGCGCTGGGCTTCAGCGCCGCGTTCCGTGAGGACCCGGATGCGGGGCTGGCCGTGATCCGGCACGCCGTGGAGATCGCCGAGCGGTCCGGGCACCCGGACGACCTGGGTGTGGCCTACCTGCACCTGGCCGAGCTGCTGGCCGGCCCGCTGAACAGCGTCGAGGAGGGTGTGCTGGTGGCCCGCCGGGGCGCCGACCTGCTCGCCGCCCGCGGGGTGGGCCGCACCTACCAGACCCGGCTGCTGGCGGTCGCCGCCAAGGGGCTGTTCCGGAACGGTCAGTGGTCCGAGGCGTACGCGGTGCTGGAGACCGCGATGCGTTACCACCCGTCCGGCGCCGACGCGGTCGAGCTGCTGCTCGCCCGTTCCCAGCTGTGGGTCGGTTTCGGTGAGGTGGACAACGCCCGCCGCGACCTGGACGCGGTGGCGACCCTGCTGGCCGGTGGCGGGGCACGGCACGTGCTGCCGATGCTGACGCTACGGGCCGGCCTGGCGATGTGGCAGGGCGAGCACGCCGAGGCGCGGGCCGCGGTGCAGCGTGGCCTGACCGAGACCCGCTCCGACGACCTGGTGCTGCTCGGGGTGCTGGCCTGGCACGGCCTGCGGGCCGAGGCGGAGGCGCGCGTCGCCGGGCAGCCGACCGACCCGGGGGCGCTCCGCCGTCTCCGGACGGTGATGGATCGCCTGGTCAAGGGCGTGGTCGAGGCGCCCGCACCGGTTCGTGCGGTGGTCGACGGCTACCTGGACCTGTGCACCGCCGAGCTGAGCCGGGTCGAGGACCGGCAGGATCCCGAGCCGTGGGCGCGGGCGGCCGCCATCTGGGACCGGCGCCAGCAGCCGTACCCGGCGGCGTACGCCCGGCTGCGGCACGCCGAGGCGTCCCTGCAACGACGGGTGCGGCGGACGTCGGCGGCCACCGGGCTGCGTCAGGCGTATGCGACGGCTACCGCGATGGGCGCGCGCCCGTTCGCCAACGAGATCATCGGGGTGGCGCAGCGCTTCCGGGTGACGCTCGGCGACGACGTGCAGGCGCTGCCGGCCGGGCCGGAGCGGGCCGCCGACGAGCTGTCCACGCTGACCGGGCGCGAGCGCGAGGTGCTGGCGGCGGTGGCCGAGGGCTTGACCAATCGCGAGATCGGTGAGCAACTGTTCATCAGCGAGCGCACCGTCGGCGTGCATCTGGGGCACATCTTCGACAAACTTCAGGTGCGCACTCGGGTACAGGCCAGTCGCGTGTATCTGACAGCGGCCTGACCAGGCGATCGTTATCCGGGCGTGACATACGTACACGGAATACGTCGTTCTACCGATCCGATGACGGACCCCCGGTGGAAGTGTAGGCGCCACGGGGGAGCACCGCCCGGCGACAGGCTTCGCCGGGCGGTGCTGGGGGCCCTCCGTTGCCTTTGCATCACCCACGGAGGAACCCATGACCCAGCCCATCTGGGGCCCCGTACAGCAGGAGATGTCCGACCTCCTGCAACGGCACCCCGACGACGTCCCCGGAGTGGTCGACCTACTCGCACAAGTGCAGGTCGTGCTGTGCCGAGTGCCACCGTTGCTCGATAGCAACCCGCTGGCCGACTTCAACAGGCTCTATCTCACGATCACCGAGAACGTGCTGGAGCGTCTCTACGCCGGCAAGTTCAAGGACCCGTCATTCCTGGCCCGGCTCGATGTCGAATTCGCCGCCCGCTATTTCGACGCCCTCCGCTACTGGACCGAGGGCAGCCCAGCCTGTCCGGGCGTGTGGGCCGGCCTGTTCTCCCGGATCCCCGGGCCGGACGCGCGCGCTCTGCCGTCGGCGGTCGCCGGGGTCAACGCGCACATCAACTTCGACCTGCCGTTCGCCCTGGTGACCACGTTCGACCACCTGGGCAGCGATCCGGTCGACGGCAGCGACCAGCACCACGACTATCTCCAGGTCAACGACATCTTCGCCGAGGAGATCCCGGGTCTGCGCCGCGGCTATCTGGACCGCTGGCAGCTGCTCATCGACACGATGAACGGTGATCTGGACGACTGGTGGCAGGGCGAGATGGTGGAGTACACCCGAAACGTCGCCTGGCGCAACGCCCAGAAGATCTGGGCGCTCCGGCACGACCTGGGCGCGCTCGACAAGGAGCGCCGCCGCCTCGACAACACCGCCACCGGCCTCGGCAAGCTGCTGCTGTCGCCGTTCGGCAGCTTCCTCCAGTGAGAGGCGTCACTTCACGATGATCAGGCGGGCCGTGGTGGCCGAGCCGTCACGGACCCCGCCGACGCCCACCTGAACACCCGCCTTCACCGCGCTGCGCTCGGTCTTCTCCCTGTTCTGGGCCACCCGCAGCGGGTCACCGAAGGCCCAGGTCAGCTCATAGCCGTCGGACGACTTGACGGTGAAAGTCTTGTCGTCCGCGGCGGTGACCTCGCCACGCTGCACCACGATGGTGCGGTCCTCGCCGTCGCGGGTCCGCACCACGACCTCACCGTGCAGCGTGTTCTTCCGCAGCAGTCTGCGCACGGCCTGGGGCCGCACTCCGGGCGAGTCCGAGGCGGCGTCCCCGGCATCGAACCCGACCTCTTGCAGCGCCACCATTTCGGCGGCGACGTCCGCGGGCGCTTGCGCGCCACAGCCGCTCACCGCAAGAGCAACAGCAAAGATCAATACCTTCACAGATGTACGAGCCATGCGATCGATGTTCGACAGGATGCAATCAGGCCGGATCAGGCAGATGTTCGAGTTCGGTAAGAGCGTGGTGACGTGTGGCTCGATCCGCACCACAGGTCACCACACACCGGCGCGTAAGCACCCGCGGCGCACGAGCTCAGCGGTACGGGAGCTCGACCGTGAACATCGCGCCGCCTTCGGGGGCGTGGCCTGCGGTTATCCGGCCGCCCAGGCGGGTCACCAGGCGGGCCGCCAGGGCCAGGCCCAGGCCGCTGCCGACCTTGCGGACGCCCCGGTAGCGGCGGTTCAGTTCGCCGCGTTCGAAGGCCACGGCCAAGTCGTCGTCGGTGAAGCCGGGGCCACCGTCGCGTACCTCGATGATTCCGCCCTGGTCGCCTGGCCGGACCGCCAGGATCAGTGGCGCGCCGGTCGGGACCACACGTAACGCGTTCTCGCAGAGGCCGTCCAGCACCTGCCGGATCCGGCCCGGGTCGGTGCCGACGGTGACCGGGGCGTCCGGGATCTCCACGGTCAGCGCCGGGCCGCCGTCGGCACACCGGGCAGCCCACGCCTGGCCGGCCTGCCGGACGAGTTCGCCCAATTCGACTTCGGTGACGTCCAGGGGCAGGTCGGCGGCCTCCAGCCGGGAGAGCACCAGCAGGTCGGAGATCAGCCGGTCCAGGCGTTGTGCCTCGGCCAGCACGGTCGATCCGGCGGCGGCCGTGTCGTCCCCGGCGATCACCCCGTCGGCCAGCGCCTCGGCGTAGCCGCGGATCGTCGCGAGCGGGGTGCGCAGTTCGTGCGACACCGACAGCAGGAAGTCGCGTTCCCGGCCCTCGCTCGTCTGCAGAGCGGCCGCCAGCTGGTTGAACGCGTCGGCGAGCCGGACCGCCTCGGCCGGGCCGGCGCGGGTGATCCGCACCGAACGGTCCCCGGCGGAGAGCCGGCCGGCGGCGGCCGCGGCCAGCCCGATCGGCCGGGCCACGAACCTGGCCAGCAGCGCACCGGCCAGCACCCCGCCGAGCAGGCCGGCCACCAGCGCCACCCAGACACCGCTGAGCACCCGGAACCCCACACCGGAGGCGACCCGGCGGGTGAGGATCACACCGGCGGCGGCGCCCGGGAGTGGACGGCCGGCGATGAACGAGGGCCGGCCGCCGATCAGGGCACGGATGTCGACGTTCTCGCCGGCCAGCACCCGGCGGACCACCCGGGGCGGCAGGCCCTCCCGGTCCACGCGACCGTTTCTGATCAGGTAGATCTCGATGTCCTGGGCACGCAGCCGGTCGGTGATCCGTTTCCGGGCGGCCGGCCGCTCGTCGGTGAGCGACTCGACCGCGAGGACCGTCTTGTCCACCAGCTCGGCGCGGATCTGGGTGTTCACCGAACGGACCGCGATCGGCACGGCGACCAGGGCGGTCACGATCACCGCGACCACCGCGGTGGCGGCGGTGACGAGCACGGCACGGCCGGTCAGGGTACGGAAGAAGTCACGCATCAGCGGTGTACCCGACCCCGCGGACGGTCCGGATCAGACCGGCGGACGAGCCGAGCTTGGCACGCACCTGCGCCACGTGCACATCGACGGTACGGGTGCCGGCGTGCGACGCGTATCCCCAGACCGCGGCCAGCAGCTCCTCCCGGGTGAACACCCGTCCCGGGCGGCCCAGCAGATGGGCGAGCAGGTCGAACTCGGTGGCCGTCAGGGTCACCGGGGCGCCGTCCACGGTGGCGGCCCGGCGGCCCGGGTCGAGGGTCAGGGGGCCGAGCGACCGGACCCGATCGGTCTCCCCGGTGACCGCCACGCGCCGCAGCAGCGTCTTCACCCGGGTCACCAGCTCCCGCGGGCTGAACGGTTTCGTCACGTAGTCGTCGCCGCCCAGTTCCAGCCCGAGGATCCGGTCCACCTCGTCGTCCCGCGCGGTCAGGAAGATCACCGGCGTCCAGTCACCGTCGGCGCGCAGCCGGCGGCAGATCTCGGTGCCGTCCAGTCCGGGCAGAGCGATGTCCAGGATGCACGCGACCGGGCGCAGCCGGCGGGCGGCGGCCAGCCCGGCGGCGCCGTCCTGTTCGACGTGCACACCGAACCCCTCGCGGCTCAGGTAGAGCCGGACCAGGTCGGCGATCGGCCGTTCGTCCTCGACCACGAGGACCAGTCCCCTGCCCGGTGTGTCCGTCACCGGCCCATCATCGGCTTCCCGGCCAGTCATCACCAGGTCATCATGCCGCCGGACGGGCATCCGGAACGTTCGAGGAAGGTAAGGACCAGTCGTCGCGCCCTGGCCCCGGCACCCGGGTCAGGGAGCGACGGCGGGGCCGGCGGAGTTGTCGAGGCCGGCCGGCGCGCCGGGTCAGGGCACGGCGGCGAGGGCCGGCCGACCCGACCGGGTGATGTGTGCGTGTCGCACCGGGCTGTGCGACATCGCCGGCCTCCCGGCCATGACCAGCGACCAGGCCTGGATGGGCGCGCTCCCAGAAAGACTCTGGAAGCGCTTTCCCGGCGTGCTATAAAGGCGACAGCCGGGACCACGAGCAGGGGCGAGGCGTCGAACACGGGGGGATGCCTCGCCCCTTTCCCCACCGATGGCCGTGATGACCGTCTCCCCGGGCCTCAGCCCGGCGGCCGCGTTTCGGCGGCGACCCACCGGCTTTCTCGCGTGGCCGCCACGGGACGCGCGGATTGCGGTCGGGCCGGGCCTGGGGCGTACCGGAAAAAGTGGTTCGGGATTTGCCGTTCGGGAACGATGGATGGCATGGCCTACGTGAATCCGGCGGGTGAGTTCACCCGCGATCAGCGGTACATCGCCACCCGGATCACCGCCGACGGGCGGGATGGTTTTCCGGTCGAGGCGGGGCGGTATCGGCTCGTGGTGGCGCGGGCGTGCCCGTGGGCGAATCGGGCGATCATCGTGCGGCGGCTGCTCGGCATCGGCGACGCGCTGTCGATGGGCGTCTGCGGGCCGACGCACGACGAACGGAGCTGGACGTTCGATCTGGACCCGGGCGGCCGTGATCCGGTGCTCGGAATCGAACGGTTGCGCGACGCGTTCCTGGCCCGTTTCCCGGATTACGACAAGGGCGTCACGGTTCCCGCGATCGTGGACGTGACCAGCGGAAAGGTCGTCACCAACGACTTCGCGCAGATCACCCTCGACATGTCGCTGGAGTGGGCCGGATTCCATCGGCCGGGCGCGCCGCAGCTCTATCCGCCGCACCTGCGCGACGAGATCGACGAGGTGAACGAGGGCGTTTTCGCCGACGTCAACAACGGCGTCTACCGGGCCGGATTCGCGGGCACACAGGAGGCCTACGAGAAGGCGTACGGCAGGTTGTTCGCCCGTCTCGATCAGCTCTCGGAACGCCTTTCCGGGCAGCGTTACCTGGTCGGCGACACGATCACCGAGGCGGACGTCAGGCTGTTCACGACACTGGCCCGATTCGACGCCGTCTACCACGGCCATTTCAAGTGCAACCGGTCCAAGCTCACCGAGATGCCGGTGCTGTGGGCGTACGCGCGGGATCTGTTCCAGACGCCGGGATTCGGGGACACGATCGATTTCGCGCACATCAAACGGCACTACTACGAGGTGCACCGGGACATCAATCCGCGCGGCATCGTCCCGGCCGGCCCGGACCCGCGCGGCTGGCTGACCCCGCACGGCCGCGAGTCCCTGGGCGGCCGCCCCTTCGGCGACGGCACTCCCCCACCCCCACCACCGGCAGCCGAAACCGTCCCGGTCGGCCACGGGCCGCAATGATCGTCAGGCGTTGCGGATACGGTCCACAAGCCGCCACATTCCCGAACCGGGATTGGCGCCGAGTGGCGAACCGTCACCCTCGTGTTTCTCCTCCAGTTTCTGCGCGCGAAGGGTGGCGTCCTCGATCCGCGCGATGAGAGTCTCCAGGGCCCTCTCGTGGAGAACCTTGCCGGCTCCCAGATGGGCACGGGCGAGCCGCTGTGCCTCGTACCGGTCGAGGTAGGCGAAGCGTTCCGCGAAATGGAGCAGGAACCACAGCTCGATGCACGGATTCGACACGGCGAGAGCGATGTCGTTCCGTTCCGCCAGGCTCCGGGCCGCCTCGATATTGGGGTGCTCGTCGATGTCGAAGACACACCAGATCTCGTCGTACGGCTTCCCACGCCCACGCTTGGCGTCACGCTCATCTCGCCTCTTCGCCGCGACCGCGTGCTCGACGAGTTGGAGCGGACCACCCCGGAACGGATCGATGGTGACGAGAACCCGGTCACGATGACGCCGAGCCCAGTGGGTCAGGTACCGCTCCTCGGTCTCCCGGCCCTCGACGAAAGCCAGGATCTCGCGGCGCTGGGCTCGTGCCGTGACCTGCCGGACGGGCGGCTTCGAACCCCTCACCGGCCGTCTACCTCGGCCGGTCCACGGACCGCGTCGGCGAACTGTTGCCGGGACAGGATCGGCACCGCACCGTAGCGTCCGGCGAGGTATCGGCGGCCGATCGCCTCCTCCTTCCGTGGTGCGAGGTCGGCCAGTCCGTAGATCCGGGAACTGCCGTCGTCGCGTTTCTCGGTGAACCACACCTGGTCCCGGCCGAGCGGACCGGCCCCACCCGGTTCACCCAGCAGGGCGGCATCGTGCGAGTTGAAGATCAGCTGGGCGCGGCGCGGATTGGTGGCCGGGTCCTGGAACAACCGGACCAGCTCAGCCACCAGAGCCGGGTGCAGGCTGGCGTCGAGCTCGTCGGCGAGCAACACGGAGCCGTCGGTGAGCGCGGTCAGCACCGGGCCGGCCAGACCGAACCACACCAGCGTCCCCAGCGATTCGTCCTCGGCGCCCATCGCGACTTCGATGTCATCGACCCGGTGGACGAGCATCAGCCCGAACGAGGCGAAGGCCGGGCCGTCGGCTGCCGGATCGGGCTCCTCCTCCTGGCCGAGAATGATGCGCACGGCCCGCTGCATCCGTTCCCGAGTGACCGGGTCCGGTTCGACCATCTGGGCGCCGGTGATCCCGAGATCAGCCGCACGCAGGAACGCGAGGACCCGCTCCCGCGCACCGGGATCCTCCAGAAGCTGTGCGGTGAGCGCCTGGCGGAACTGCCTGCTGTTCGCCTCGGCCAGCAGAAGGTTCCGCTCGAACCAGGCATAGAGCGGAAGGAGGACGGCGTGGTTGGCCGACGCCGCGGTGGAGAGGAACAATGCGTTCGGCCGCAGCAGCTCGGTCACGGCGCGGCCCTTGGCGCGTTCCACCGAACCCAGCTCGACGGTGTCCGCGTGCCGGTGGAACAGCATCGCCGGACGGCCACGGGGATACCGGTACGCCCACTCCTCCAGGATCCGCGTGTCGTCGAGGACGAACCCGTACTCGTGCCGGACACCGTTGAGAACGAGGTCCACCTCGAACCGGGAGGGCGCGGCGCGCGTCGCCGGATCCAGCAGGTAGGGACGCCGGCTGATGCCACCGGTCGGGTTGCCGAATCGGAACGACTGAAGAACGTGCAGGCGCATGTCGTGCATTGCCCGGAGCACGTTGCTCTTGCCGGTGGCGTTCGCCCCGAAGATCCCAGCCGCGGGCAGCACACCGAGCGGACGCCCACCCTCGCGCCAGCCCACCTGACGGACACAGTCGGCCTGCGCCAGGGTGGTGGCCAGCATGCTGACCTCCAGCGGATCACGGAAGGAACGCACATTCTCCGCTCGGAAGGACAGCAGGACCGAAGCGCCAGAAGCCACACCCTCGCTTGCCATGACTCGATTTTTGCAGGAAACCCGCAATTAGGCGAATCAAAACCCCTCAGAGGCCGTTCAGGAGGTCTCGTAGCAGGGCGCTCAGCTGGGCCCGCTCCTCCGCGGGGAGGTGGGCCAGGAGGCGCTGCTGCTCGGCCAGGCCGGCGGTGACCGCCTCGTCGGCGATGGCGCGCCCCTCGGGGGTCAGGCGGACCAGGATGCCGCGGCGGTCGTTCGGGTCGGGGGAACGGGCCACCAGGTCGGCCTTCTCGAGGCGGTCGAGGCGGGCCGTGGTGCCGCCGGTGCTCAGCATCATCGACGCGGCCAGGGCGCCCGGCGACAGCTGGAACGGGGCCCCGGAGCGGCGCAGCGTGGCCAGCACGTCGAAGTCGGCACGGGCGATGCCGAACCCGGCGTAGGCGCGCTCGGTGGCGTCGCCGGCCAGCCTGGCGAGGCGGTAGATGCGTCCGAAAACGCCCATGGCCTCGGTGTCCAGGTCGGGGCGTTCGCCGGCCCACTGGGCCAGGATCCGGTCGATGTCGTCGGTCACGTTCCCCATTCTCTTGATGACAAGCTTCTCGGCAAAGTTTATCTTTACGTCGAGATACTTCTTGTCGAGAGATATGCCGAGGGAGTTGAGTCGGATGCGGATCCTGCTGGTCACCGCCCTCACACCGGTGCTGTGGGGGACGACGTATGCGGTCACCACCGAGTTCCTGCCACCCGACCGGCCACTGCTGAGCGGGATGCTGCGGGCCCTGCCGGCCGGGCTGGCGCTGCTCGCCATCACCCGCCGGCTCCCGCGTGGCGCCTGGTGGTGGAAGTCGGCGGTGCTCGGCGCGCTCAACATCGGCATCTTCTTCGCGCTGCTCTTCGTCACCGCCTACCGCCTGCCGGGCGGGATGGCGGCGGTCCTCGGAGCGGTTCAGCCACTGCTCGTGGCCGGCCTCAGTGTGCTCCTGCTGAGTGAGCGCGCCTCCGGCCGTACCGTCGCCGCGGGTTTGATCGGGGTGGTCGGCGTCTCGCTCGCGGTGCTGACCGGTTCCGCCCACCTCGACCCGGTCGGCGTCGCCGCCGGCCTGGCCGGCGCCGGATCGATGGCGCTCGGCCTCGTCCTCACCAAGCGGTGGGGGCGACCCGGCGTCTCGTTGCTCACCGTGACCGGATGGCAATTGACCATGGGGGGTCTGCTGCTGGTCCCGGTCACTCTCCTGGCGGAGGGCCCGATTCCCTCACTGTCAGTGACAAATCTCAGCGGGTACGCCTACCTGAGCCTGATCGGGACGGCGCTTGCCTACACGCTCTGGTTCCGCGGACTGGATCGCCTGCCGGCGGCACGGGTGTCGCTGCTCAGCCTGTTCGCGCCGCTCACCGCGACGGTGGTCGGCTGGGCCGCGCTCGGCCAGACGCTGACCCCGGTGCAGCTGGCCGGGATGACGCTGGCCTTCGGCGCGGTCGTGTGGGGACAGTCGTCAGCGCATGTCCGCCGTCGTGACGATGCGCTTGGCGTAACCGCCCCGGGCGGCCCGCAGCATGGCCCGGCCGAGCTCGTCGGTGGTGGTGATGTAACGCGGCGCGACCCGGCGGATCAGCGGGACCAGCGGCGCGATGACCGTGTAGGCGGTGTTGTACCAGCCGGTCTTCGAGCGCACACCGTGCGTGGGCTGGATGAACCCGGGGCGGAAGGCGAATCCGTTGCGGAACGTCGCCATGATCTCCCGCTCGGTGCGGGCCTTCACCCGGGACCACATCAGACGGCTGTCCGCGTCGGTGCCCTCACCGGAGACGTAGACGAAGGTCAGGTCCTCGCCGAGCGGGGCCAGCAGGCGGGCCGCGGCCATCGGGAAGTCGTAGGACACCCGGGTGTAGGCGGCCTCGTCCATCCCCACCGATGACACGCCCAGGCAGTAGAAACAGGCGTCGTAGCCGGTCAGCTCCCCGGCGATCGGGCTCAGGTCGGCGAAGTCGTCCAGCATGACCTCACGCAGTTTCGGATGCTCGACACCCGTCGGATTACGGGTCACCACCAGCACCTCGGTCACATCCGGCGCGAGCAGGCACTCCCGCAGCACGCCCTGACCCACCATCCCGGTCGCCCCGAAAACGATCACCCGCATGTCACCAGTGTGCCGCGTGCGGGGGCGGAAAAACGTCGTACCCCGGGCCTAGGGTCGTCGTGTGTCAGTTGAACGATGGTCCGCCGCCCAGGTCGAGGCGCTCGCGCCCGATCCCGCCTCGCTGCGCAACGCGCGTGGCGCCGCCGGCCAGTTCTCCGCCACCGGCCTGACCGGCGACATCCTCTGGGGACTGTGCCGGGGCTATCAGGTCGCCGCCGACCTGGCCGGGCCGGCCTTCAAGTGCTCCTGCCCGAGCCGCAAGATCCCCTGCAAACACGTGCTCGGGCTGCTGCTGCACTGGTCCGAGTCCGGCGTCGCCGATCTCCCGGCGCCGGAGTTCGCGACGCGGTGGCAGGCCGCCCGGTCCCGGCCGAGGAGCACCGCCCCGCCCGACCCGGTGGCCGCCGCCAAACGCGCCCGGGGCCGCGCCGACCGGGTCGCCGGTGGCATGGCCGAGCTGCGGCGATGGCTCGACGACCAGATCGAGCAGGGCCTGGCGGTGGCCGGGCGGGCCGGTCCGGAGCCGTTCGAGACGATGGCGGCCCGGCTCGTCGACGCGCAGGCGCCCGGGGCGGCCGGCGCGGTCCGGCGGCTCGGCGGCTTCGCCGGGGTCGGGCCACACTGGGCCGACCGGCTTCTCGGCGAGCTGGCGCTGCTGCGGCTGCTGGTCGACGGCCACTCCCGGCTCGGCGACCTCGATCCCGGGCTGGCGGCCACCGTCAAGTCCCGGATCGGCATTCCCACCCCGGCCGAGGAGGTGCTGGCCGGGCCACGCGTCGGTGATCGCTGGCAGGTTCTCGGGCAGGTGGAGACCGACGAGGGCGCACTGACCAGCCGGCGCACCTGGCTGCACGGCTCGACCGGGCGGTTCGCGCTGGTCCTGTCGTTCGCGGCGCCCGGCCAGCCGTTGCCCACCGACCTGATCCCCGGCACCGAGTTCCGCGGCGACCTCTGCTTCCATCCGGGCGCGGCGCCGCTGCGGGCGCTCGTCGCCGAGCGCGTCTCGGCGGCCGAGCCGTTCGGCTCCCCCGACGGCGCCGGCTCCATCCGGGCGGGTCTGTCCCGGTGGGCGGCACTCGTCGCTTCCGAGCCCTGGCGGTATGACGCACCGATGCTCCTCGCCGCGGTCCGCCCCACGGCAGACGGTCACCTGGTCGATGCCGAGGGTTCCGCCCTGCCCCTCGCGCCCGGCCATCGTGAGCCGTGGTGGCTGCTCGCGGCGGCCGGCGCCGGACCCGCCACCGTCGCTGCGGAGTGGTCACCGGCCGGGTTGCGGCCACTCGCGGCCTGGGTCGACGGGCGATTCGTCCCGGCCGCGGCGCCGGTGCCGGATTCCGGTGCGCGGCGCTCAGCCGAGCTGCCGCCCGAGCTGTTGACGGCCGCCCTGGTCGGCACCGGGCGACGGCCGTGGTCGGCGTCCGCACTGCGGGTCGGCGCCCTGACGGTCGATCTCGGAGCTGGAGCTGCGCTTCTCGAAGCGGCGGCGGTGGCTCTCACCTGCCGGCGGGCCGGAGTGGAGCCGGCGATCGGGCGGGTCCCGCTGGAGGCAGCGCCTTCGGAGACGGACGCTCCCCTGCCGCCGGCCGCCGGGGCGCGGCTGGGCCGGATCCTCGGTGGCGGGGCGCCCGGCGGCGGCCATCACGAGCAGGAGCTGCTGGCTCAGTGGCTGGCGGCCGCCGCGAGCCGCGGTGGCGTCGTGCCACCGGTGCTCCTTCCGGACCTGCTGGAGGCCGGCCGCCGCAACACGTCGGTGCGGGCCGACATGGCCCGGGTCGCCGGGCGGCGTGGCGCCTGGCTGGCCGCGCAACGTGCTGAGTGGCGCTGGCTGCTCAACGAAGCGGCCCCGGCGCTGACCTGCGATTGGACCACGGCGACCAGCGCCGAACGCCTCGGTCACCTCACCGCGCTGCGGGCCACCGACCCCGACAGGGCCCGGGAGCTGCTGGAGAGCACCTGGGCCGAGGAGTCCTCGGACAACCGGGCCCGTTTCCTCGAGACGTTCGGCCCGGGTCTGTCCACCGCCGACGAGCCCCTGCTCGAACGCGCCCTCGACGACCGCCGCAAGGAGGTCCGTGAGGCCGCGCTCGACCTGCTTCGCCACCTGCCCGGGGCGGCTCTCGGCCGGCGGATGACCGACCGCGCCCACACCGCGGTCCGGTTCGGCGAGTCCGGGCGGCTGACCGTCGAACCACCCACCGAACTCGACCGTGACCTGCGGCGCGACGGCGTCGGGGCGACACCTGTCCGCGGTGTCGGCGTGGGGGCGTGGCTCCTCGAAGAGGTGCTGGCCGGCACACCACTCGACACCTGGACCGGCCAGGCGCCAGGACCGGGTGGGCCGTCCGACGATCAGCCGGGTCGCCCGGGCCTCGGGCTCGAACCGGCCGGGTGGATCGCGGCGGCTCGTGGGCATGACTGGGCCAATCCGCTGCTGCACGGGTGGGCCAAGGCGGCGGTCGTCCAGCGGGATGCCCGGTGGGCGTCGGCGCTGCTCGCGGCCGACAACGGGACGCTGCGGGAGGCCGTCCGGTGGGATCTGCACCTGGTGCTGCCACCCGACGTGCTGGCCCGCCTGGCCACGACTGCGCTGCGTTCCGAGGACGGCTCCGCGCAGCGGCTGCTCGGGCTGCATCCGGGACCGTGGTCGGACGGGCTTTCGGTGGCCGTCCTGGAGACGGTCGAGCAGCGGGCCCGTACCGACCGGCACACCTGGCAGCTCGGCGAGCTCTGCCGGGCGGCCGGGCTGGCCATGCCCCCCGGATACGCCGACCTGGCCGGGCGACTGGCCGCACGCCTCGACCAGATCGTCGACCCGGCCCGGGTCCGCCCGGTCGCCGAGCTGGCCCGCACGCTCACCTTCCGCCACGAGATGCTTCAGGAGCTCCAGTGAACGACGGCACGACCCCGACGTCCGAGGCGCTGCGACCGCACGCCGAGGACCAGTATTCCGAGGAGCTGGCCCTGCTCGCGGCGGCCGACGACCGGCCCCGCCCGCCGGGCTGGCGGCTGTCGCCACAGGCCGTCGTCACGTATCTGCTCGGCGACGGCGCGAAGATCACCCCGAAGTACGTGGGTCCACGCCGGCTCATGGAGGTGGCCGTCTCCACCCTGGCCACCGACCGGGCGCTGCTGCTGCTCGGGGTGCCCGGAACCGCCAAGACGTGGGTGTCCGAGCATCTCGCGGCGGCCATCTCCGGCGACTCGACCCTGCTCGTGCAGGGCACCGCGGGCACCGCCGAGGAGGCGATCCGCTACGGGTGGAACTATGCGCGCCTGCTCGCCGAGGGCCCGACCGACGCGGCACTGGTGCCGAGCCCGATCATGCGGGCCATGCGGATCGGGTCGATCGCCCGCGTCGAGGAGCTGACCCGGGTGCCGTCCGACGTGCAGGACGCGCTGATCACCGTGCTGTCCGAGAAGACGCTGCCGGTTCCCGAGCTGAACACCGAGGTGCAGGCGCGGCGCGGGTTCAACCTGATCGCCACCGCCAACGACCGGGACCGCGGGGTCAACGAGCTGTCCAGTGCGCTGCGGCGCCGGTTCAACACGGTGGTGCTGCCGATGCCGGCCAGCGCCGACGACGAGGTGGAGATCGTCGCTCGTCGGGTCGCCCAGCTCGGCCGGGCCCTGGAGTTGCCCGAGGTGCCGGCCGCGATGGAGGAGATCCGCCGGGTGGTGACGATCTTCCGGGAGCTGCGGTCCGGGGTGACGGAGGACGGCCGTACCACCTTGAAGTCGCCGACCGGGACCCTCTCGACCGCCGAGGCCATCTCGGTGGTGACGAACGGGATGGCGCTGGCCGCCCATTTCGGTGACGGCACGCTGCATCCGGGCGACGTGGCCGCCGGCATCGTCGGCGCCGTCGTCAAGGACCCGGTGTCGGACGGTGTGGTCTGGCGCGAATACCTGGAGACCGTGGTCCGGGAGCGGTCCGGCTGGCTCGACTTCTACCGGGCCGCCCGCGATGCCTGAGCGGATCTACGGGATCCGGCACCACGGCCCGGGTTCGGCTCGCGCGGTGGTGCGCGAACTCGACGCGCACCCGCCGGAGGTGCTGCTGATCGAGGGCCCGCCGGAGGCCGACGACCTGGTCCGGTGGGTGGCGGACGGCGGCCTCGAGCCGCCGGTGGCCCTGCTCGGCTACGCCGTCGACGACCCGGGGAAGGCGGCGTTCTGGCCGTTCGCGGTCTTCTCACCGGAATGGCAGGCCATCCGGTGGGCGGTCCGGCGCGGCGTCCACGTCCGTTTTTTCGACCTTCCGTACGGGTACCGCGTCCCGCCTGCCGCGGAGGCGTCCACGGCGCCGGAGGACGCTGTCCCGCACCCGGTGACCGGTGCCGGCGTCTCGCGAGCCGCTGTGGAGTCGGCGCCGGTGCCGGAGACGGGGACCGCGGATGGGCCGGACGGCGTCGATCCGGCCGGGCCGGTGCGGCCGGTGGACCCGATCGCGGAGCTGGCCGCCGCGGCCGTCTACGACGATCCGGAGCGCTGGTGGGAGGACGTCGTCGAGCACCGCGGGATGCCGGCGTTCGAGGCGGTCGCCGAAGCGATGGCCGCCATCCGGGAGCACGCGCCGGAGGACCCGGACGATCTGGTGCGCGAGGCGTTCATGCGGTCGGTGCTGCGTGAGGAGCGGCGACGGCACGAGGACATCGCCGTGGTGTGCGGGGCCTGGCACGTGCCGGCACTGACCCGCAAGGTCGCGGTCAAGGACGACACCGCGCTGCTCAAGGGCCGGCGTAAGGGCAAGGTGGCGTTCACCTGGGTGCCGTGGACCTACGGGCGGCTGGCGTCGTGGTCGGGTTACGGGGCCGGAGTGCGGTCGCCGGGCTGGTATCACCACCTGTTCACCACCGGGGACGACGTGGTCGCCCGCTGGCTGGTGGACGCCGCGGGGGTGCTGCGGGCGGAGGGCGTACCCACGTCGTCGGCGCACGTGATCGAGGCCGTCCGGCTCGCGGAAGCCCTGGCCACGATGCGCGGGCGGCCGCTCGCCGGGCTGGCCGAGGTGACCGAGGCCGCCGAGGCGGTGATGTGTGACGGTGAGCCGTTGCGGTCCGAGCTGATCGCCCGCCGCCTGGTCGTCGGCGAGCGGCTGGGGACCGTGCCGGACGACATGCCGTCGGTGCCGCTGGTGCGGGACCTGACCGCGCAGCAGCGTTCGATGCGGCTCAAGCCGGAGGCCGCCGAGCGCCACCTCGACCTGGATCTGCGGCAGGACAACGACCTGCGGCGCAGCCGGCTGCTGCATCGGCTCACGGTTCTCGGGGTGCCCTGGGGGCAGCGGGCCGCCACCCGGCGCGGGACCGGGACGTTCCGGGAGGAGTGGCGTCTGGCGTGGCAGCCGGAGTTCGCGGTCCGGCTGGTCGAGGGCAGCATGTGGGGCACGACCGTGGTGGCGGCCGCGACCGCCCGGGTCACCCGGCGTGCCCGGGAGGCGCAGACGCTGGCCGAGGTCACCGAACTGGTGGAGACCTGCCTGCTCGCGGATCTCGCCGGGGCGTACCCGCCGGTGCTCGCCGCCCTGGACACCCGCGCCGCGCTGGACACCGACGTGCATCACCTGATGGCGGCGATCCCGGCGCTGGCCAGGACCCTGCGGTACGGCGACGTGCGCCGCACCGACGTGGCCGGGCTGGCCACGGTGACCGCGAGCCTGCTGGGCCGGGTGTGCGCGGCGCTGCCGTCGGTGGCCGGTTCGCTCTCCGACGAGGCGGCCCGTCAGCTGCGGGACGGCATGGACGGGGTGCACCGGGCGGTCGGGCTCCTCGACGACGAGCCGTTGCGGGAACGCTGGCTGGCCACGATCGGCTCGCTGGCGTCCCGGCCCGGGTTGCACGGGCTGCCGGCCGGGCGGCTGACCCGGCTGCTGCTGGACGCCGGACGGCTGGACGGCGCCGAGGTGCGCCGCCGGTTGCGGCTGCCGCTGACCGTCGGGACGCCACCGGCGCACGCGGCGGCCTGGGTGGAGGGGTTCCTGTCCGGCGGCGGGCTGCTGCTGGTCCATGACGAGGCGCTGTTGTCGCTGGTGGACGACTGGCTGGCGGACATTCCGGCGGACGCGTTCGACAGTGTGCTGCCGTTGCTGCGGCGGACGTTCGGCGGTTTCGACCCGGGCGAGCGGCGGGCCATCGGCGAGCGGATCGCCGGGGGCGGGCCGGCACAGGCCGGAGAGCTCGCCGAAATCGACCCGGACCGGGCGGCGGCACCGTTGGCGACGCTGAGCGCCCTGCTCGGCCGCCGGGTCACGACAGGGGGTGCGGGTTGAGCGACGACGAGCAGGTGGGGGCGGAGCGGCGGCGACGGTGGCGGCTGGTGCTCGGCGGGGCCGCGGAGGAGCCGCTCGGCAAGGCCGACGGGCGGGACGGGGCGATGGATGCCGCGATGGCGGCGCTCTACGACGCCGGGGACACCGATGACCGGCCGGCGAAACGGTCGGCGGGGCTGGGGAGCTCGGCGCCGAAGGTGGCCCGCTGGCTCGGTGACATCCGGGAGTATTTTCCGGGCACGGTGGTGCAGGTGATGCAGGCCGACGCCATCGAACGGCTGGATCTGACCCGGCTGCTGCTGGAACCGGAGATGCTCGCCGCCGTGGAGCCGGACGTGCACCTGGTCGGCACGTTGCTCTCGCTGAACCGGGTGATGCCCGACGCGGCCCGGGAGACGGCGCGGCAGGTGGTCCGTACCGTCGTGGAAGAACTCGAACGCCGCATCGCGCAACCGACCCGCACCGCGGTGACCGGCGCGCTGAACCGGGCCGCCCGGATCAGCCGGCCGCGGCACGCGGACATCGACTGGGACCGGACGATCCGGGCGAACCTGAAGCACTATCAGCCGGAGCACCGCACGGTCATTCCGGAACGGCTCGTCGGGTACGGGCGGCGCGGCACCGCGGTACAGCGGGACGTGGTGCTGTGCGTCGACCAGTCCGGTTCGATGGCCGCGTCGGTGGTGTTCGCCGGGGTGTTCGCGGCGGTGCTGGCCTCGATGCGATCGCTGCGCACGTCGCTCGTGGTGTTCGACACCGCGGTGGTGGATCTGACCGATCAGCTGGCCGACCCGGTGGAGGTGCTGTTCGGCACCCAGCTGGGCGGGGGCACCGACATCAACCGGGCGATCGCCTACTCGCAGCAGCTGATCACGCGACCACGGGACAGCATCTTCGTGCTGATCAGCGATCTGTACGAGGGTGGCGTCCGGGAGGAGATGCTGCGCCGGGTGGCCGAGATGACCGCCGCAGGTGTGCAGGTGGTGGTGCTGCTGGCGCTCTCCGACGAGGGCGCGCCGGCCTACGACCACGAGAACGCGGCGGCCCTGGCGGCACTGGGTGTGCCGGCGTTCGCGTGCACGCCTGACGCGTTCCCGGACCTGATGGCGGCGGCGATCGAACGCCGCGATCTGCGGGCCTTCGCCGAACGGCTCACCGCCCCTTGAGCGATCCCGCTGATGTAACTACCGTGAGGGTTATGAGTACTTACCTGACGAACCATCGCGAGTGGCAGGAGAGCTGGGACCGGCAGCAGGCCGCCTTCATGCCGGACCGGGAGGAACGGTTCGCGGCGATGCTCGACGCCGTGGCCGCGGTGACCGGCGGCGAGGCCCCGCGGCTACTCGATCTGGCCGGCGGCACCGGCACGATCTCGCTGCGCACGCTGGCCCGCTTCCCCGGGGCGCAGGTCACCGTCCTCGATCAGGATCCGGTGCTGCTGACGATCGCCGGGTCCTCACTGCGGGACCGGGCGACAGTGGTCGACGCCGACCTGGGCGACCCCGGCTGGCGGGCCAAGCTGCCGGCCGAACCGTTCGACGCGGTGCTGACCGCGACGGCGCTGCACTGGCTGCCGGCCGAACGGGTCGCCGCACTGTATGCGGAGATCCGGGAGGTGCTGCGCCCGGGCGGCCTGTTCGCAAACGCCGACGAGATGGCGGACGAGGGCCTGACCGAGTTGTCCCGCCAGTTGCACGAGCACCGGCGGGCGCAGCGCGAGGCGCGATATGCGACAGGCGCGGCCACCTCGTGGCCACAGTGGTGGGCACTCGCCGCCGCCGACGAGCAACTGGCACCGAAGGCGGTCGAGCGGGAGCGGATCTACCCGTCACACCGGCACAGTCAGGAGTGGACGCCACCGGTGTCGTGGCACGTCGAGACGCTGCGCGCGGCCGGCTTCCGGGAGGCGGGCATCATCTGGCGCGGCGGCACCGACGCGGCGGTCGCCGGCCTTCGCTGATCAGGCCGGGCCGGACGGGCCGCCGGTCCAGCGCAGGAAGCGTTCGAACGCCGGCCTTCGCTGATCAGGCCGGGCCGGACGGGCGGTCGGTCCAGCGCAGGAAGCGTTCGAAGAGTTCCGAGGCGGGCGTCTGGGGCATGTCCCGGGCGGCCTCCTCCAGGTGGTTCCACATGAGGACGGCCAGTTCGACCCGGCCGTTGGCGCCCGCCAGCTGTTCGCGCGCCGGGTCGCACGGCCACGGGCGGCCGCAGGCTCGGCAGTCCCACGACGGCCTGGCTGGATCATGGTCCGCCTGGTCGCCGGTCACGTGCCGCCACCTCCCCACCTGCTGGTCCGGCGGCGGGGCACGGTGCATCACTGCCGGATCCGCCCGCCCTCGAACCCGCGTGCCCACACGATGCGCGTGCATCGGCCCGACGGTCAACCGCCCGGACCGGCCCCTCGCCGTTCCGGGTGACGCCCGGCAGAGGCATCGGCACCCGTCGTTCCGGTCCGGTCACGCAGGGTCCACCCCGGCGGCTCCCGCCGCATGCTGCGGCAAAGGCAGATTCCGATCCGGGGGTACGGCCAGAGCCCGCCCCAACGACGACGGGCTGACGAGATGCCGACAGTGCCTGTCGATGATCCGAATTCCGCCCGATATGTACCTTTCTTTGGGAGTATGGGCCTAGACGACAGCGACATCACCGCGATCTTGCTCGTCGAGCCCCAGCCCGCCACGCTCCGGCACCGCCCGCGATCTTGTGGAGTTCTGCGGGACAGGTGTCAACAAGATCGCGAGTGGCTGGGCGCGAGACGTCGTGGGCGGTCGGGGCGGGAGATGAGCGCGGGACATCGCGGAGAAGCAGGCGCGGGACGGTGACATGGCCTACGACGAGCATCACGACGATCACGATGAATACGCGGCGCACGAGGGTGGCCTCTACGCCTCGGTGTCGGCGACCGGACCCGACGAATCGGCGCGGCACCGGAGACGGCTGGTGGCCTCGACCGCCGTGGCCGTCGTGGCATTCGTCGCCGCCGGGTTCCTGGCCATCCAGCTGATGAACGAGCAGCAGCCGAGCCTGCCCGAGCCGGAGGCACTGGCGCCGCAGACAGCCCCGGCGACGGCCTCGTCCACTCCGGAGGAGACGGCGCCGGTCAGCCGTACCCCCGGAATGATGCATGCCGCACCCGTCGAACTCAGCCCGGTCCCCTCGGTCGAGGCGAGCCGTCAGGCGAGCCCTGATTCGGCCGAGGCGCGGGCCTCGGCCGCCATCGACGACCTGCGCGACCGTCTGCGGGTCAGCGGACGGACCAGGAGCCAGGAGATCGCCTACCAGGACGGCACGATGCTGGTCGTCGGGTCGTGGCGGGACGCGACGGGCGACCCGCTGCTGCGGCGGGCACGGAACGCCGGCACACCTGCTGGAAACGGGATCCGCTGCACGACCGAGGTCGGCAACGATCCGGACCTGAACCTCGGCCGCCCGCCGACGTTGATGTGCTGGCGCACCTCGGCCTCGCGGAGCGTGATCGTCGTCTCGTCGGCGTCCTCGGCGGGCCGGGAGGCGGTCACCGACTCGGCCCGCCTGATCGAGACCGAGTGGCCGAAGCTGGAGTGACCGGCTGGCAGGCCGAGTTCTCGAAGCGGGAGTGACCGGCACGAACGCGAACCGCGGGGGGGGCCCCCGGGGGCCCCCCCCGCCCCGGGGTGGGGGTCGGGTTGCGGGACAAAAAAGAGCGGGGGTGGGGCCGAGGCACCGCGGCGCGAG
>NZ_JBEZXU010000079.1:0-52012 GCF_040638175.1 Actinoplanes sp. NPDC026670 | reverse complement strand
CATACGCCGGCGCGACACCGGCCCGGCGGCGGTCAGCCGCCGCGGCCCGACAGCGGTCAGCCGCCGCGGCCGGACGGCGGTCAGCCGTCCCCGGGGTACGCCCGGGTCTCGGCGGCCTTGACCGCCACCCACAGTTCCCGGCCCGGTTCGAGGTGCAGGTGGGCGGCGGCGGCCGGGGTGATGTCGGCGGCCACACTGATCGGCCCGTCCAGCCGGACCCGCAGGTTGTCGCCGTGCCGCTGCACGTCGGCGAGGACGGCCGGCCAGGTGTTGCGCGGGCTGCCGTCCGGGCGGCTCGGGTGCAGCGCGACCGCGGCCGGCGGGAACGCCACGAACGCGTCGCCGTCCACCCGGTCGGTGCTGGTCAGCGTGAAGTCCTCGGTGATCGCCACAGTGTGGCCGTCACCGCGGCCGCGATAGAGGTTGAGGCCGACCAGCCGGGCCACGTAGTCGGTGCGCGGCCGGGCGGTGATCGTCGCCGCGTCACCCTCCTGCACGACCCGGCCCTGCTCGACGATGACGAGACGGTCGGCGAGCACCAGCGCGTCGAGCGGGTCGTGGGTGACCAGCAGGGTCGCGCCGGGATGGGCGGACAGATGGCGGCGCAGCTCACCGCGGGTCTCCAGCCGGGTCCGGGCGTCCAGCGCGGCAAGCGGCTCGTCGAGCAGGAGCAGCACCGGGTCGACGGCCAGGGCACGGGCCAGCGCGACCCGTTGCGCCTGCCCGCCGGACAGGTGGCGGGGCTTACGACGGCCGTGGTCGGCGAGTCCCACCCGGTCGAGCCAGCGGTCGGCTACGGCGTACGCCTGCTGGCGATCTTGACCGTGCCGTCGTGGGCCGAAGGCCACGTTGTCGCGGGCGGTGAGGTGCGGGAAAAGCAGATAGTCCTGGAAGACGACGCCGATCGGGCGTCGTTCCGGCGGGTCGTCGCGGATGTCGCGGCCGTCGAGGGTGAGATGGCCGTCGTCGAGCGGCGTGAGGCCGGCGAGGGCGCGCAGCGCGGTGGTCTTGCCGGCGCCGTTCGGCCCGAGCAGCGCGACGGTCTCCCCGGGAGCGATCCGCAGCTCGATGTCCAGCAGAAACGTGCCCCGACGCACCACCAGGCGCGTATCCAGGAGGGAACTCACGGCGCCGTCAGCCAGCGGTCGCGCAGCCCGGCCAGGATGGCGACCGAGACGATCAGCAGGATCAGGCTGAGCACGACCGCTCCCTCCAGGTCACCGCTCTCCATCGTCTGGTAGACGGCCAGCGGCATCGTCTGTGTGATGCCCGGATAGTTTCCCGCGAACGTGATCGTCGCCCCGAACTCCCCCAGCGCCCGCGCCCAGCACAGCACCGCGCCGGCCGCGATCCCGGGCGCCACCAGCGGCAACGTCACGTGGGTGAAGGTCGTCCACCG
Organism: Actinoplanes sp. NPDC026670; assembly: GCF_040638175.1. NCBI lineage: Bacteria > Bacillati > Actinomycetota > Actinomycetes > Micromonosporales > Micromonosporaceae > Actinoplanes > Actinoplanes sp. NPDC026670. The sequence continues at coordinate 50,613 of NZ_JBEZXU010000079.1, read as the reverse complement.
GGTCGAGCCGAGAGTGGCGGCGGCCTCCTCGTACCGGCTGTCGGCGCCGCGCAGCGCCCCCTCGACCGCGATCACCAGGAACGGCAGCGCCACGAACGACTCGGCGATCACCACCCCGGCCGTGGTGAACGGCAGCGTGATCCCGAACGTCGAGTCCAGCCACTGCCCGACCAGCCCGCGCCGGCCCAGCGCCAGCAGCAACGCGATGCCGCCGACCACCGGCGGCAGCACCAGCGGCACGGTGATCAGCGCCCGGACCAGACGCCGGCCCGGAAAAGTCACCCGGGCCAGCATCCACGCCAGCGGCACCCCCAGCATCAGGCACAGAACCGTCGCCATCGTCGACGTGAGCAGCGACAACTTCAGCGCTTCGACCACCTGCGGCTCGGCCAGCCGAGCCGGCAGGGTCGACCACGGCGTGCGCGCCAGCAGCCCTGCCAGCGGCAGGAGCAGAAAGATCAACCCCAAAACCGCAGGCACCAGCAGCGGTACGGGTACACGCGCCGTTCTCATGATGATCAGGGTGCCTGGAAACCGGCCTCGGTGAGAACCTTAGCCGCGTCGGCCGACAGCACGTACTCGATGAACGCCTGCGCACCTGCCGCGTTCTTCGCGTTCTTCAGCGCGACGATCGGGTAGTCGTTGATCGCCTTCGCCGACTCCGGGAACTCGACGGCGTCCACGTCGGCCGCGGAAGCCTTGGCGTCGGTGCGGTAGACCAGCGCGGCATCCACCTCACCCAGCTTCACCTTGGACAGCGCCGCCTTCACGTCCTGCTCCAGCGTCACCGGGGTGACCTTGACGCCGGCCGCCTCGATCGCCGTCTTCGCGGCCGCACCACATGGGACGGCCTCGGCGCAGAGCGCGACCTTCAGGTCCGGCTTGGTCAGATCGGCGAGCCCGGCGATACCCTTCGGGTTGCCCTTGGCGACCGCGATGACCAGCTGGTTCTTCACGAACGTGGTCGACTGGCCCGCGCTGTTGCCGGCGTCGACGACGACCGCCAGGTTCTTCGGGGAGGCCGAGGCGAACACGTCGGCCGGGGCGCCCTCGTTGATCTGCGTGGCCAGCGCCGAACTGCCGGCGAAGTTGAACGTGACCTTCACTCCCGGGTGGGCGGTCTCGAACTGCTTGCCGAGCGTGGTGAACGACTCGGTCAGCGACGCCGCCGCGAAAACCGTGATCCCGCCGGTGATGTTGCTGGCGCTGCTGGCCGTACCAGAACCGGGGCTGACGTTGTTGGTGTCGGATTTGTCGCCGCCACATCCGGCCAGGCCGAAGGCGACCACGGCGGCCAGACCGGCCGCCAAGGTACGAAGGGTCCTCAACTGCTTCTCCCTTTATGTGCCACGGCACGCTCCACCACGACCGTGGTCGATTTGATCACTGCCACGGCGACCGAACCGACCTGAAGGTCCAGCTCGTCGACGGCTTCCCGGCTCATCAGCGACACCAGCCGGAACGGCCCGGCCTGAATGTCCACCTGAGCCATGACGGTGTCCTTGACCACGGCGGTGACGATGCCCCGAAGCCGGTTACGCGCCGACGACTCGTCCGCCCGATCATCCGGATCGTTGCCTTTGGCCCGCACGAACCCGGCCAGCTCCACCCCGTCGATCACCCGGTGCCCGGCCTCGTCACGCCCGGCCGGCAGCCGCCCGGCGTCGATCCACCGGCGCACGGTGTCAGCGCTGACCCCGAGCAGCTCCGCCGCCTCACCGATCCGAAACTCCGTCACAGCCGGAACTCTATCGCCCCCGCATCTGCAACCATAGGCGGCCTTGATCACTAGCAGATTCGGCGGGCACCACCTCGCCCTCGCCGCAACTGCCCAATCCCGCCAGCCGTCGCCCACCACGGGAATGCGGCCTTCATAACCGCCGCCAGCGACGGCAGGCGGGTCGGCCGTCGCTCACCACGGGAATGCGGCCTTCGTAACCGCCGCCAGCGACGGCAGGCCGGGCCGGCCGTCGCTCACCACGGGAATGCGGCCGTCGTAACCGCCGCCAGCGACGGCTGGCGGGCCGGAAACCGGGCGGCCGTCGCTCAGCAGGGTTATCCGGTACGGATAACCCGCGTCAGCGACGGCCGGTGGTCAGGCGGTTGGGGCCGGTTGCGGGAGGGCGGCCACCAGGCGTTCGATCTGGGCGCGGATCTCCGGGACGGCTGTCGACTCCCAGGAGCGGCCCCGGCGCAGGGGGCCGACCAGCCACAGGCCGGGGCGGATCCGGCCGTCGGGGCCGGCTTCGAGGCCCAGACCGTGCGGGCCGGTCTCGACCAGGCCTTCGGCGAGCAGGTCGGTGAGCAGCGGGCCGGCCGAGGACGGCAGGGGGCCGGGACCGGTACAGGAGATCACGGCGGCGTACCGGCGCGGGGCCTCGCCCTCGATGTGGACCAGGAGGCCGCCGCGCGGGTCGGGTTCGACCGACAAGAGACGGCCGGAGCGGATCCGTAGGGTGCCCTGTTCGCGGAGGCGGCTGATCCGGGCGGCGATCGGCGGGGCCATCCGGTGCCGGTGCACCTCCCAGTATCGCTGGACGTGCCGGAGGAAACGCTCCTGCGCGGCCGGGTTCAGGCCGTTCCACAGCCGGTCGGCGTTGTGCCGGACGTACTCGACGACCGCGGTCCAGTCGGCGCCGTCGGCGATGGCGGCACGGACACGGCGCAGCAGCGGGCCGAGTTCGGCTGCCTCCGGCAGCGCGAGATCAACGGCGGGCGCGGGTCGCTGCGGGTGGGCCTGTGGCAGCAGTCCGCGACGAGAAAGAGCCTCCATCGGTACGCCACGCGCCTGCTCGTTGATCGTCAACGCCACGTCGATCGCGGTCAGCCCGGTGCCGAGCAGCAGCACCGGCGCCACGACATCCGAACCCGCCGTGGCACCGACCGGCGACGGCCCACCCGAACCGGCGAGCCCGGCAGGCGGCCCACCCTCGGCGTGCGCGGCAGGCGGCGCGCCCGGACCGGCGGCGGCTCGCGCGGCGGTCAGGGCCTGGGTCAGGGCGCCTGGGGTCCACGGGTCGGTGACGAAGGTGGGTGCGCGGCGGGCGGCGGCCGAAACCGCGGGCGGCGGGCTGGACGGCGGGTTGCCGAGAGCGAGGATCACCTGGTCGGCGTGGATCCGGCAACCGTTGGCGTCGGTGATGGTGTATCCGGCGCCCCCTGGCCGTACCGCCACGGCTGTTGATCTGTGGTGCACGAGCCGGGAGCCGGCCGCGGACGCCGCGGCAGCCAGATGGCCGGAAAGGTAGTCGCCGTACCAGGCGCGCGGGAGGAACGTCGCCGCGTCGGCCGGAAGGCCGCGGGCGCGGCACCAGCGCAGCAGGTGCTGGGGGTCGGTGGCGTCGGCGGACATCGTGGCGACGCGGGAGTTGAGGAGGTGCCAGGGCTCGGCGGCGCCGTAGGCGACACCCCGGCCGGGCCGTTCCTCGGGCGAAACAATCACTGTCCGCCATTCGGGATTTTTCGTGATCTCGGCGGCGGCTAGAGCTCCACCGAAGCCGCCGCCGATGATCGCGACGGTATTGCGGTGGCGTCCGGTTGCGGCGGCCGTGACCGTATTGCGGGCAACAGTACTGGTCATTGCGTTGCCACCTCGATCACCGGCCGCTCGGTACAGCAACAGTGCATTGGTTCCTCCTGCGGCTCGCTCCCGCTCCCAGCAAACCATATAACCCGTCGGCTTTGTAGGCTATCCGCGCCGAATTCAGTTGTTAACAGTTCCGCCCTTCCCCGGATCGTCCATCGTGGATATGGTGATCACCGCCTTTGGCACTACGGGGGGTAACCGAAGCGCAACAAACTGATACCCCCTTCCCTCATTCCGGAAGGACATTTCGTCTTGTCTGAGACTCCGTTGTGGCTACAGGGCCGGTCGGCCGTCATCGAAGCCGCTGACCCGTCGGAATTCCGGCACGGCACGCCCGACTACCACCTGTCACACACGGTCATGCCCGGCCAGCGCACCACCGACCATGCGCCCGGTTCCCTGGAGGCGATCGTCGAGTCGATCGTGCAGGTCTTCGAGATGGAGGTCTCGCACAAGCACGACCCCGCGACCTGGGTCTCGATGGTCTCCGAGAAGTTCCGCACCAACATCAACGGCGGCGGCTGGGCCTCCGCGAAGGACATCGCCGAGCAGGGCAGCTACAACGTGCTCATCGGCGACAGCCCGTTCTACCGGGTCGGCAAGGAATCGTTCGACAGCCAGCACGACATCTTCCACGGGGCGTTCCCGGGCGGCTTCTACTGGGAGGTCCTCCAGGTGCTCAGCCCGCCGCCGGTGGTCGCCTTCAAGTGGCGGCACTGGGGCGCCTTCGAAGGCGAGTACCACGGCTTCCAGCCGAACGGCAAGACCATCGAGATGTTCGGCATGAGCGTCGCCAAGGTCGACGACGACCTGAAACTCCTCGAGGTCGAGCACTACTACGACCCGAACGCGTTCCTCGGCTCGCTCACCGGCGGCTGCCCGGTCGCGCACTGACTCCCGGTCCGGGCCGGCCTCCCCTGTCACGAACCTGGGTGGCATGGGCGGCCGGCCTCGCACCTCCGGCACGGCCAACTCGGAAGTAGGCCTAACTTCCTCCCGATCAGGGCCGCTTTTGCGCAGCGGAGCGACAGCGATCAACCCGCGTCGAGCCCATTGACCAGCGTGGCTACCGTCCAAAGTATGACCGGCTACCTCATCGGCGGGATCGGCGCGGCGCTCCTGGTCATCCTGCTCGTCACGACACTCCTGGTCCGGCGCACCCGGGCGAACCGCCACCCCGCAGACCGCGACGAGCTGCTGCGCCGGGCCCGTCAGGCGTCCGGCCAGATCACCCGGGACAACAAGCGCCTCAAGAAGGGCTCCCTCCGGGGCGGCGGCCTGGGCGGAGGCTCCAGCAGCGCCACCGACTGAATTCGAGGTCCGGGCCAACCCCGCGGCGGTCATCGTTGTAGATCTTGCACGGTTCTCCACGTCGGCTCGGTCCCGGTCGGCCCTGGAGATCTTGCACGGTTCTCCTCGTTGGCAGCGATCTTGCACGGTTCTTCACGTCTGGGTGTGGATTGTCGTGCAAGGTCCACTGCGCCGGGGAGACCTTGCAGCTTTCTTCCCGTCGGGCCATGGAAAGGGCTGCAAGATCGGCGCGAGGGTGAAGATTCGTGCAAGATCCGCGGACAACGGACGACGGACGACGGACGACGGACGACGGGCCGTGGCCGACAAAGCCGCGGGGAGGCGTCGCCGGAGGAGGCGTCGCAGCCGAGGAGATATGTCCGTCTGAGGGCTGCCCTTCTCAAGCCGAGGCGCCTGCACAGAAGGCTCCCGGCCGGGCGAAACCTCGCAAGATCGCCGGTCGACGCGGGCTCAGCCGTCGCCGGGCACGGTCAAACCGAACGCATTCCAGCGCCCAGCGACGGCCCGCGGGCTCAGCCGTCGCCCAGCACGGTCAAACCGAACACATTCCAGCGCCCAGCGACGGCCCGCGGGCTCAGCCGTCGCCCAGCACGGTCAAACCGACCACATTCCAGCGCCCGGCGACGGCCCGCGGGCTCAGCCGTCGCCCAGCACGGTCAAACCGAACGCATTCCAGCGCCCAGCGACGGCTGGCGGTCTGCGACGGGGCGCGGTCTCAGGCGGGCAGGGGTAGTGGGGCGGACGGCTTCGTCACGCCGAAGGCGAAGGTGGTCTGGATCGAGGCCAGGGCCGGGATGGTGCGCAACCGGGTCCGGACGAAGGTCTCGTAGGAGGCGAACGAGTCGATGGTCACCTTCAGCAGGTAGTCCTGGTCGCCGGCCAGCAGGTACGCCTCGACGATCTCGGCCACCTGGCGGATCTCCGACTCGACGCGTTCGACCACGTCCCGGCCGTGGGTCTCCAGGGTGATCCGGACGAACGCGGTGATCGGCAGGCCGACGGCCGCCTGGTCGACGACCGCCCGGTAACCGGCGATCACCCCGGCCTCCTCCAGTAGCCGGACCCGGCGCAGGCACGGTGACGGGGACAGGCCGACCCGGTCGGCGAGGTCCTGGTTGCTGATCCGGCCGTCGCGCTGCAATTCGAGCAGGATCCGGCGGTCGATCTCGTCCAAGGCTTTCACGTGGCAGATTCTGCCAAAGCAGGGTCGCCCGGAGCACGAATTGGCAATCGCCTGCCCCGGCCGAAAGCCTAGCGTTCCAACCCATGGGCAGAGGGCTGATCGCGATGGCGGTGACCGTCGTGGTGTGGGCGGGGTTCGCGCTGAGTGTGCGCGGGATCGGGGCGTCCAGCCTGACCACGATGGACGCGGCGCTGATCCGGTTCACGGTTCCGTTGCTGGTGTTCGCCCCGTGGATTCCGCGGACCCTGCGCGAGGTGCGACGGGAACGGCCGATCGTCCTCATCGGGCTGTGCGCCGGAGCGGGGCTGCCCTATTTCCTGGTGGCGGCAGCAGGTGGGCGGATGACCAGCGCGGCCCTGGTCGGCCTGATCATCCCGGGGACCGTCCCGATCTTCGTGACGCTCTTCACGTACCGGCAAAGAATCCGGCTGCCGCAACTGGCCGCGCTCGGCGGGATCGTCGCGGGCGTCGCCGTCGCGGGCGGCAGACCGCCCGGCGGCGGCACCGCGGTCCTTCTCCTGGCGGGCGCCGTCTGGGCGGTCTACACCCTGTCTCTGCGGGTCAGCGTTCTTGATCCATGGGGTACGGCCATCGTGCTCTGCCTGCCGTCATCCCTGCTCACCGCGCTGCTCATCACGACCGGAGCCGTCGATTCGAACCTGGCTCACGCGAACCCGGCCGACCTGGCGTTCTACCTGATCGTGCAGGGCGCGGGCGTCGGCGTGCTGGCCGCGGTCTGCTATCCGATCGCGATCAGGCGCCTGGGCAGTCGCAGCGCCGCGACGCTCGGCGCGCTGAGCCCGGTGGTGACCGCGCTCGCCGCCGTGCCGCTGCTGGGTGAACCGCTCACCGGGGTGCCCGCGCTGGCCCTCGTGGTCGCCGGCGTCATCCTGTTCAATCTGCTGAAACGAGAACCGCATGCTGTTGACGACCGCCCCCGACCCGCTCTGGCAGTTGACCGCGGACTGCGCCGCCGACGCCCGGCCGGACCGGCTGGACCTGCTCGTCGGCGTCTACCGGGACGACTCGGGCGAGGCTCCGGTGATGGCCGCGGTCCGCGCCGCCGAACTGCGGCTGGCTGATCGTTCCCGGTCAAAGGCGTACGTGGGCCCGGCTGGCAACACCCGGTTCCGGCACGAGATGACCCGGCTGCTGCTGGCCGATCCGGTGTTGGCGGCCCGGACCGACGGTGTGCAGGCGGTCGCCGGGACCGGCGCGTTGCGGCTGCTCGCGGAGCTGCTGACGGCGACCGGCCCGGACCGGACGGTGCTGCTGGGCACGCCCGCCTACGTGAACCACCCGGCGATCCTGGCCGCCGCCGGGCTGCGCACCCGGACGTATCCGGTGACCGCCGACGGTGCCGCGATGCTGGCCGCGGTGCACGCCGCGCAGCCCGGTGACGTGCTGCTGTTGCAGGGCTGCTGCCACAACCCGACCGGCCTGGGCTTGCCGCTCGGCCTGTGGGACGAGCTGGCCGCGGCCCTCGCCCGGCGTGGCGTGACGCCCTTCATCGACCAGGCCTATTTCGGTCTCGGCGACGGACTCGACGAGGATCTGGCCGGCATGCGGCGACTGCTGCGTGTCGTCCCGGAGGCGTTCGTCGCGGTGAGCGCGTCGAAGGCGTGGGGCCTGTACAGCGAGCGGACCGGCTGCGCGCTGGTGCTGAGCGCCGACGCGGGACGGCGGCAGCAGGCCCGGACGATGCTGGAGACGATCGCCCGGATCGCCTATTCGCAGCCCCCGGCGCACGGCGCGGCGATCGTCGAGGAGATCCTCACCGATCCGATCCTGACCGCGTGCTGGCGCGACGAGCTGGAGGCGATGCGCCGCCGCCTCGGCCGCCTCCGCGACGGCCTGGCCGCCGGCACCGGCTTCGCCGGGCTCGGACGACAGCGCGGGATGTTCCTCACCCTTCCCCTGGACGCTGCGGCGATGCTGCGATTGCGGCAGATCCATGGGGTGTACGGGCTACCGTCCGGCCGGATCAACCTGGCCGGGATCCCATACCCCCGAATTGAGGCGGTGTCATCAGCCATCAGGTCGGTTGGCGGACGAAATCACGAAATGTCAGCCTGAGAGGGCTACCGTTCGCGTTATTCGGCGAAACGGGAAGGTGGTCATGCTTCCGAGAGGCAGCGCCCTGGCCGTCGTGACCGCGGCCGGCGCCGGGCTGCTCGGCTGGCTCACCGGGCGCTACCTGCGCGGACCCGCCCGCACCTACACGCAGGAACGGGAGATGCTGGCCGCCGTCGCCGACCAGTCCGCCGACGCGATCATCGCCTGCACCCTGGACGGCACGCTCACCGTGTGGAACAGCGGCGCCGAAGCCATGTACGGCTGGCTCGCCGAGGAGGTGCTGGGCACCCCGTTCCGCGGAATACTGCCGCCGGGCGCCGGTCCCGCCCTCGACCAGGCGCTCGCCGTGCTCGCCGCGGGCGGGCAGATCCGCCTGGAGGAGAGCCGCCGGGTCCGCCGGGACGGCAGCACCCTGCTGGTGTCGGTGACCGTCTCGCCGATCCGCAACGAGCAGGGCATCGTCGTCGCCGCGGCCGCCACCGAACGTGACATCACCGAGAAACGGCGGTTCGAGGCCGAGGAGAAACTGGCCATGGAACGGTCGGTGCGGGCCGCCCGCCTGGAGAGCCTCGGGCAGCTCGCCGGTGGGGTCGCCCACGACTTCAACAACCTGCTCGCGATCATCCTGAACTACGCGGACTTCCTGGCCGACGAGGTCACCGGGGACGGCGCGGCCGACCTGTCCCGGATCCGCGACGCCGCCGACCGGGCCCGCTCCCTGACCGGGCAACTGCTGCTCTTCGCGAAACGGGAGCCCACCCAGGTCGATGTGGTCGATCTCAACGAGGTGGTGACCGGCTCCGGAGAGTTGCTGGGCCGGACCATCGGCGCCGACATCCGGCTGGTGTGCCGGCCGTGCGGGGAGACGGTTCCGGTGCACGCCAACCGGGGGCGGCTCGACCAGATCCTGCTCAACCTGGTCATCAACGCCCGGGACGCGATGCCCGACGGCGGGGTCGTGGTGGTGGAGACCGACCTCATCGAGATTCGGGGCGGGTCGGGCGTACCGCTGCCGCAAGGTCGTTATGCCCGGCTGACCGTGAGTGACACCGGAACCGGAATGACCGCGGAGGTCCGTGATCGGCTCTTCGAGCCGTTCTTCACCACCAAGCCGGCCGATCGCGGCACCGGGCTCGGCCTGTCCACCGTCTACGGCATCGTCGGCGACGCCGGCGGGCACATCGGCGTCGACTCGGCGCCGGGGGTCGGCACCACGTTCCGGATCCTGCTGCCGCACGCCGCCGGGCGGGCCGGCCAGGCCGACGGGCCGCCGGTCCAGGCCTGCCCGAGCGGCGACGGGCAGCGGGTGCTGGTGATCGAGGACGAGGACTACGTACGCGATCTGGTGGTCCGGATCCTCCAGGAGAACGGCTACCGCACCACGGCGATCAGCGAGGACGCGGTGGTCACCGCCGACCTGGCCGACGTCGCCCTGCTGATCACCGACGTGGTGCTGCCCGGCCGGTCCGGCCCGGCCGTCGCCGCCCAGCTGCGGGCCCGGTGTCCCGCCCTGCGGGTGCTGTTCATGTCCGGTTACAGCGACGCCGAACTGCGCCGCCGCTACGACATCGCGCCCACCACCCGGATCGTCCAGAAGCCGTTCACCGCCGTCGAACTCCTGGCCACCGTCGGTGAGGCGCTGGCACCAGCCCGCCAGCCGTAGCCGAGCACGGTCAGCCCCAGATCTCGTCGGCGGTCTCGGCGATCAGGCGCAGCTTGGCGACCTGCTCGTCGTAGGTCAGCACGTTGCCCTCGACCGTCGACGAGAAGCCGCACTGCGGTGACAGGCACAGCTGCTCCAGCGGCACATGGCGGGCGGCCTCGTCGATGCGGCGTTTCAGGTCGTCCTTGGACTCCAGCACGCCCCGTTTCGTGGTGACCAGGCCGAGCACGACCATCTTGCCGGGCGGCACGAACCGCAGCGGGGCGAACCCGCCGGAACGGTCGTCGTCGTACTCCAGGAAGAAACCGTCGACGGCCAGCTCACTGAAGAGCGCCTCGGCCACGAAGTCGTAGCCGCCCTCGGCCGCCCACGACGACCGGAAGTTGCCCCGGCACATGTGGGTGGTCACGTTCAGACCGGCCGGGCGGTCGGCGATCGCCGCGTTGATCTGCCTGATGTAGCGCAAGTGCTGGTGCTCGGCGTCGTCGCCGCGGTCGGTCAGCAGGCGCCGCTGTGCCGGGTCGTTGAGATAGGCCAGACTGGTGTCGTCGAGCTGCAGGTAACGGCAGCCGAGGGCGGCGACCCGACGGATCTGCTCGGCGTAGGCATCGCTCAGGTCGGCCCAGAACTCCTCCTCGTCCGGGTAGACCGCCGGATCGATGGCGGCCCGGCCGCCCCGATAGTGGACCATGCTCGGCGACGGGATCGTCAGTTTCGCGGTCACCGCGTCGGCGGTCTCCGCGTTGAGGAAGGCGAAGTCGTCGCCGAAGATCGTCTCGGTGAGCTCGATCGGGGCGTCGACGGCCAGGGCGGCTGATTCGAAGTCGAGTTCGCCGGTCTCGTTGCGGAAGTGGACCTGGATCTTCTCGTCGGTCGGGCGGATGCCCCCGAGACGGTAGATGAAGTCCATGTGCCAGGACGTCCGCCGGAACTCGCCGTCGGTGGCCGAGCGCAGACCGACGTTGCGCTGCATCCGGACCACCTCGCGGATCGCGTCGTCCTCGACGAAACGCAACTGCTCGGCGCTGATCTCGCCGAGAGCGCGCTGCGCACGGGCCCGCAACAGCTGCGGCGGGCGCAGCAGGCTGCCCACGTGGTCGGCTCGGAACGGAGGTTTGTCACGGAGCGTCATTGGCGTGGCCTCCTTCAGTAGGGTCCCGAAGTCAACCTACGCCGGAGGGTGATCAATGGCCATCGATGCCACGCCGTACCGGCCCAGATCGGAGGTGGTCGTTCGGCGGTGGGCGGTGGCCAGGAGGTAGCCGGCTGTTCCGGCGGCCAGCCACGCCAGGGTGTGTGCGACTCCGGAAGGGCCCAGGCCGGCGTCGGCGGTGATCGCCCGGATCGCCAGCACCGGGCCGTGGCCGGGAAGCAGGCCGTCCAGGATGGTCACCCAGGCGGGCACGCCGGAGACCACGGCAGCGGCCAGGGTCACCACCGGGACGATGATCGACAGGAGGCGGCCGCCGCTGCCGAAGGCCACCGCGAGAGCCTGGTTGATCAGCAGGAACGTCACGGCCACCAGGATGTCGACCACCAACAGGGCCAGGAGCTCGACCGGGCCGGGAGACAGCAGCGCGCCGGCCACGGCGGTGACCAGGACGGCCTGGCCGGTGGCCAGCAGCAGTGGGCGGCGGGCGTTACGGACGGCGAGCCGCCAGGTGCTTCCGCGCCAGGCCAGCGGGTCGTGGGCGGCGGCCGGGACGAGCTGGAAGATCAGCATCGCGCCGATCCACAGGGCGATGGCGATGACCGCGCCGGCGATCAGGTCGCCGATTCCGGCGTCGTCGCCGGTGATCGCGGCGACCGGGGTGGCGGCGACGGTCTTGAGGTGGTCGCGGTCGGCATCGCTGTAGGTGGGCACCTGGTCACGGCCGTCACCGAGCGCGCCGGCGAGGCTGCCCGCGCCTTCGGCGAGCTTTCCCGAACCGTCGGAGATCTTCCGGCCGGCGTCACCCGCTTCGTGGGCGCCGTCGGTGAGCTGTCCGGCTCCGCCCGCCGCGGAGGTGGCGCCGTCGGCGAGCTGTTGTGCGCCGGAGGCGGCGTCGCCGGTGCCGGAGGCGAGCCGGCCGGCGCCTTCGGACAGGGTGCCGGCGCCGGTGGACAGCCGGCGGGCGCCACGGTCGACCGAGGCGGCGCCGGTGGCGGCCTGGTGGGCGCCACGGTTCACCGCGACGGCCCCGGTGGCGGCCTGGTCGATGGCGGTGACCAGGCGTGGCGTCCGGTCGGCGAGGACGGCCGTTCCGTCGGCCACCTTCTCCGATCCGTCGGCCAGCGCGGTGATGCCGTCGCGGACTTCGGTGACCTGTCCGCGTACCCCCTCTTTGGCGTTCTCGGCGTTGCCCGCTTCGGCGACGATCCGGTCGGCCAGGGCCTGGAGCTGGGTGCACAGGTCGGCGGGGGTTTCGCACTGGTCGGCGAGCTGCCGGATGCGGGCCGCCTCGGCGGTCAGGTCGGGTAGTGCGTCGATGCCGTCGACGGCCCGGTCGGCGAGCGGGACGACGGTGTCGGCGAGTTCCCGGTTGCCGTCGGCGACCTGCCGGGCGCCGGCGGCGAGCGCCCGGGTCTGGCCGGGCAGCGCGGCGGCGCTGTCGGCAAGCGTGTCGAGTCCGGTGGAGAGCCGGCCGGCGCCGGTGGCGAGTTGCCTGGTCCCGGTGGCGAGGGCGCCGGTTCCGCGGGCCAGGGCGGTGGCGCCGGAGTCCAGTTTGCGGGCGCCGCCGGCGAGGTCTCCGGCGCCGTCGTCGAGTTGTTCGAGGCCGTCGGCGAGTTCCCGGCTGCCTGCGTCGAGGCGTCCGAGCCCGGCCGCGAGCTCGTCGGTGCCGGTGGCGAGCCGGTTCAGGCCGACGACGAGCCGTTCGCTGCCGTCGGCGAGGCGGCCGGCGCCGTCGGAGAGCTCACCGGCGCCGTCGGCGGCCTGGCCGAGCTGGTCGTGCATCCGGTTGAAGCCGAGGTACACGTTGTCCAGATAGGTCTCGACGACGGTCCGGTTGAGGGTGGTGACGGCCGCGTCGGTGAGCGTGCGGGTGATCACCGGGTCGACGCCGGTGACGGTCCGGGAGGCGGTGACGTCGATGCGCGCCTGCGCTGCCGCGGAGGCGGAGGCGTCACCGGTGGAGACGGCTGCGGCGGAGAAGTTCGAGGGGATGGTCACGGCGACGGCGTAGGCCCCGGAGCGAAGACCCTCGGCAGCGTCGTCGGCGGAGGTCAGCACCCACGTGTAGTTGTCGCCGGTGTGGTTGACGAGACGGCCGGCCAGCTCACGGCCGAGCGGAACGGTCTGCCCGCCGCGCTGCACGGGTTCGTCGTCGTTGACCACGGCCGCGGTCACCGTGCCGAGTCGATCCGCGGGCCGGCCGAACGCGCTGAGCAGGGCGCCGGCGATGACCACCGGCACGAGGAGGATGCCGATGCGGCGGAGGCGGGTCATGCGTACACCTCGGAGGGGTTGAGATCGATGGTGCGGGTCGCGTCGAGGCGCGGATCGTGGTCGCGGGCGGTGACGATCACGGTGGTCCCGGCGCGGGCGGCGGCATGCAGGGCGCGTTGCGCGTCGTCCCGGCCGGCCCGCCCGGGAATCCGGTCGAGGCCTTCGACCAGCAACAACGGCGGCGCCAGGCAGGCGGCATCCACGGTTTCGCGGGCCGGCTCGGCGAGCGCGGGACACCTGATCAGAACAGCTTGATCTCGTACGGCCGAAGCGCGCTGTGGCAGCACGAATCCGAGCGTCCGGGCGGCCCCGGGCAGCCTGGTGATCCGCCCGCCGATGGCGTAGAGGAGATCCCGGGTGGCGTCCGGCGCCCCCACGATCTCGACGATCTCGCCCGGACCGGCCCGCAGCACGCCGGGGGTGTACCCGGCGATCGCGACGACGTCCTCGGCGCCGGGTTCGGGCCAGTCGGCGAGGGCGAGCTCGCGGGTGAGCCCTTCGCCTTCGACGTCGAGGGACGGCAGTGCCCGGTCGAGCCGGGACGGCAGCCACCAGGCCCGGTCGCCGAGGAGCCGCAGCACCGCCGGGACGAGGGTCATCCGGACGAGGAACGCGTCCACGAACACCCCGACGGCGAGGGCGAACGCGATGGGTTTGATGGTGGTGCTGCCGTCCGGGACGAACGCCGCGAAGACCGCGAACATGATGAGCGCGGCGGAGACCACGACCGGGGCGGACGCTTTGAATCCGGCGTCGACGGCGTGGCCGGCATCGCCGGTGTGCACGTACTCCTCGCGGATCCGGGAGACGAGGAACAGCTCGTAGTCCATGGCCAGGCCGAACAGGACACCCATCAGGATGATCGGCAGGAAGCTGATCACGCTGCCGGTGTGTGACACGTGCAGCACGTCGGTGAGCCAGCCGCGCTGGAAGACGAGCGCGGTGGCGCCGAACGCGGCCCCGACCGACAGCAGGTATCCGGCGGTGGCCTTGACCGGCACCGCGATCGACCGGAACACCATGGTCAGCAGCACCAGCGACAGCCCGACGACGAGCAGCCCGAACGGGATGAGCGCGCCACCGAGCCGGGCCGACACGTCGATCCCGACCGCGGTGATCCCGGTGACCGCGACGTCCGACCCGGCGAAGTGGTCGCGCAGCCGGTGGACGAGATCGGTGGTGGCCTCCGAGTCGGGGGCGCTGTCCGGGATCACCTGGACGATGCCGACCTGGCCTTTCGGGTCCGGGGTGGCGAGGGCGACCAGGGCGACCCCGGGCATCCCGGCGATCTCGGCGCCGAGCCGGTTCATGTCACCGACCGGGTCACGGCTGGAGATGATGTTCGCGGTGACGAGCAGGGGGCCGTTGTAGCCGGGTCCGAAGTGTTCGGTGATCGTGTCGTAGGTGACCCGGGCCGGGCTACCGTGGGCTTCGCTGCCGTTGTCGGGCAGGGCGAGGCGCAGTTCGGCGGCAGGCAGGGTGGCCAGGCCCAGTCCGAGAACGATCACGACGATGGTGATGATCGGGCGGCGCGTCGCGAGGCGTACCCAATGATCGAAGATGTTGACCTTGGGAAGCCGGAGGCGTGGTTTTCGGGGACGCAGACGCTCGCCCGCCACGGACAGTAACGCCGGGATGAAGGTGACGGCGATCAGCACGGCGACGACCACCCCGAGGGCGGCGGCCAGGCCCATCGTGGTGAGGAACGGGATGCCGGCCACCACCAGCCCGACCAGCGCGATGATGACGGTCAGGCCGGCGAAGACCACCGCCGAGCCGGCCGTGGCGGTGGCCCGGGCGATCGACTCGTCCACGTCGAGGCCGTCGCGGAGCTGGTCGCGGTGCCGGGAGAGGATGAACAGCGCGTAGTCGATGCCGACGGCGAGGCCGAGCATCACGGCGAGCATGATCGCGGTGGACGGCACTCCGGTGAACGCGGTGACGCCGTAGAGCAGCGACGCGGACAGCCCGACGCCGAGGACGGCGGTGAGCAGCGGAATCCCGGCGGCGAGCATCGAGCCGAAAGTGATCAGCAGGACCAGGAGCGCGACGAGCAGGCCGAGCCCTTCGGTGGGGCTGAGTTTCGGCACCCGGTCGGCGAAGGCGTCGCCGCCGGCCAGCACCTGGACGCCCGGTCCCAGGTTCTGCCGGAGCTCGTCGGCGACCGCGGCGAGGCGTTCGCGGGTGGCCGGCTGCACCTCGGTGACCGAGACGTCGAGCTGGACGGTGATGATCGCGGCGGTCCCGTCGGCGGAGACCGCACCCTTGATCCGCTCGTCGTAGGGCGAGACGACCGCGACGACGTGCTCGACACCCTCGGCCCGGTCGGCCGTGTGCGCGACCGCGTCGCGGATGTCCTGGTCGCGCACGTCACGGCCGTCCGGCAGGGTCAGGACGATCTTCGCGGACGCGCCGCTGACCTGCGGGAAGACGCGGGAGAGGGTGTCGAGGGCGGTCTGTGAGGGCGAGCCGGGGATGGTGAACTCGTCATCGGCGCCGGCCGAGATCAGGTTGCCGGCGCCGGCCAGCGCGAGGATCACGAGGAGCCAGAGCGTGATGGTCCGGGCGCGGCGCCGGATCACGGCTGCGGCGACGCGGTACAGGGTCGTGGACAGAGCCGACCTCCGGTGAGCAGAACCTGCACAGTCAAGTGCAGGTTACTTACCTACTCACCGGTGTGCAATTACGGGTTACTCGCCGCCCTCCCGCTTACGCAGGTCCTCCTCACGTCGCCGCAGGTCGGCCTCCCATTTCTTCATCATGTCCTCGTCCTCCTTCCGGCTGCGCTCGGCGACCCGCTTGAGGAACTCGGGGTCGTCGTCGGGCGCCACCGGGCGGGGCCGCTCGTTCTCCGGGAAGCCGCTACCAGGCTTCCAGACGGTGCCGTTGCTGAGCCGGATCGGACGAGCCGGACGGCCGGCCACGAACCAGGCGATCGGGCCGATCGGCGAGAAGAGCAGGATGAGGATCACCCAGACGATCCGCGGCAGGGCCCGGATCTCGTACTCCTCGGCGGACAGGCAGGAGATCAGCGCGCTGATGATCAACACGAGGTCGATCAGCGCGAACAGTGAGTAGAGGCGAATCACGCCGGAGATGATGACAGAGCATCGGCCCCGGCGTGGTCCCATTCCGCAGGCGCTGACCCCGGTCGTGGCGAAACGAGGTCCGCGCGGTCTGAACAGGGTCCGGACCCGGTCGCCGGGCCAAGCGGAACGGGGCGTCCACCATCAGGTTCTGCAGATGCGCGAACCGTTCCGGCGGGAAGTCCGCAACCGCCGCCGCCACCTCCTTGGCCGACGTCTCGTCCACGTCCGCCAGATGCCGCTGCCGGCCCCGGTCACCAGTGCCGTCCGGCCGTTCAGGTCCAGCGTGACCACCCGCGTCGTCCTGCCGCACACCCTACGAGCCCCACACGGCACACATCCATGTGTGAGATCGACACCCCGGGCGGCCCACAGGTGTCCTCACGCCACAACACCGGCCCGTTTTCCCCGCAATCAGCCCGTTGAGCCGGTACGGATGGCGAATGATTCCTTTCGGGGCAAATTCCAGACGAGGGGGACGACGTCATGAGCGAGCCCGTACCATCGGCGGCCCGCCTGGCCGGAGACGTACGCATCGGCACCAAGATCCTGGTGGTCGTGCTCGTGGTGGCGGCGCTCGGCGGGGCGGTCGGACTGTTCGCGCTGCGCCAGATGAGCACACTCTCCGACGCCGCCGAGGGCGAGTACGCCCAGACGCTCAAGGCGCAGGCGATCGCCGACATGCGCTCGGCGTTCAACCGGACCCGGATCAACGCGCTGGAGTTCCTGCTCGCCGGCGACGCCACCACCCGGGCCGACGAGCAGAAGGAGTTCCAGGACGAGGTCACCAACGTCGCCGGCCTCAGCGCCCAGTACCAGGCCCTCACCGGGACCTCAGCCGAACGCGACAGCCTCGAATCGTTCACCGGCGACTGGGACCAGTACCTCGCCCTCGTCACGGACCGACTGTTCCCCCTCGCCGAACAGGGGCGGATCGATCAGGTACGCACCATCCGCGCGAAGGAGATCCAGCCGCTCGTCGCCTCGATGCGCGACGATCTCACCGCGCTGTCCAACGCCGCCGTGGCCGAGGCCCGCAGCTCCCACGAGGGCGCGAACGGCGCGTACAGCAGCGGCCGGGCCATCATCATCACCGCGATCCTGATCGTGCTCGCGGTCGGCGCGGCCATCGCGGTGCTCTTCGCCCGGGGCATCACCCAGCCACTCGCCCACTGCGTGCAGGTGTTGCAGCGGATCGACGAGGGTGATCTCACCGCGCGTACCGAGATCGGCGGCGGCGACGAGATCGGCGAGCTCGCCACCGCCCTCAACCACACTGCCGGCGCGGTCGCCACCACCGTCCGGCAGGTCCGCGACGACGCCGACGCCCTGTCCAGCACCTCGGCCCGGCTGTCGGTGATCGCCGAGGAACTCACCAGGTCCGCGCAGACCACCGCCGAACAGGCCGGATCGGTGTCCGCGGCGGCCGAGGTGATCTCCTCGAACGTGCAGACGGTCGCCGCCGGCACCGAGGAGATGAGCGCGTCGATCCGGGAGATCGCCACCAGCGCCGGGGCCTCCGCGCAGGTCGCCGGATCGGCCACCACCGCCGCCCAGCGGACCAGCGACACGATGGCCAAACTCGGTCAGGCCAGCGCCGAGATCACCGAGGTGATCAACGCGATCACCAGCATCGCCGAACAGACCAACCTGCTCGCCCTGAACGCCACCATCGAAGCCGCCCGGGCCGGCGAGTCGGGCAAAGGGTTCGCCGTGGTCGCGTCCGAGGTCAAGGATCTGGCCCAGGAGACCGCACGGGCCACCGAGGACATCAGCAAACGGATCGCCGCCATCCAGTCCGACACCGACGCGGCGGTCGCGGCGATCGGCGACATCGGCGACGTGATCGCCCAGATCAACGACTACGCCACCACGATCGCGGCAGCCGTCGAGGAGCAGACCGCCACCACCGGCGAGATGGGCCGCAACGTGGCCGAGGCGGCCAGCGGGTCCGGGCACATCGCCGCCGACATCACCAACGTGGCCGCCACCGCCAACCAGACCACCCAGAGCGCCGACGAGGCCCGGACCACCGCGGCCGAACTCGCCGGGATGGCCCAGCGGCTCGGCAGCGCGGTCAGCAACTACCGGGTGTGACCCGGACGCCCGACCGCCGGCCGTCGCCCAGCACGCCGTCGTCGAGCAACGGCCGAGACCGCCAGCCGTCGCTCAGCGCGGCAAAGCGCACCCGATTCCGTCGCTGAGCGACGGCCGAGACCACCGGCCGTCGCCCAGCACGGGAAAGCGCACGCCATTCCGTCGCTGGGCGACGGCCGAGACCGCCAGCCGTCGCTCAGCGCGGGAAAGCGCACGCCATTCCATCGCTCAGCGACGGCTGGCGGTCCTTGGTCACCTCTCGGTGGCGGGCAGGTGCAGGCGGGGCCACGTGGCCAGGTCCGCGAGCAGCTGACGGTCGTGGGTGGCGACCACGACCGCGGCCGGCGTGGTCAGCAGCGCCTCGGTCAGTTCGTCGACCAGCGCCGACGACAGGTGGTTGGTCGGCTCGTCGAAGATCAGCAGGTCGGGGCCGCTCGCCAACTGGAGGGCCAGGTCGAGACGGCGCTGCTGGCCCTGGGAGAGCAGCCGCACCGGGGTACGCAGCGCCTCCGCGTCGAGCAGCCCCATGGTGCCCCGGCCGGCCAGCAGCCGGTGGGCCGTGACGCCGTCCGGCCAGTCCGGGACCTCCTGGGCGATCAGTGCGATCCGGATGTCCGGAGATCGGCGCACGTCACCGGCCGGGGCGGCGAGCCGGCCCGCCAGCAGCGACAGCAGCGTCGACTTGCCCGCCCCGTTGGCGCCGGTCACCAGCAGCCGATCACCACCGTCGATACTGAGGGTGACCGGCCGGTCGAGCCGGCCGGGCGCCCGCACCCCGTCGGCGCGCAGCAGCGGCACCCCTTTGCGGGTGTTCAGTTCCGGCCATCGCAAAACCGCGGGCGGCGCCGGAACGGTGATCCGATGTGCTTCCAGCGCCTCCCGCTCACGGTTGAGGGCCTGCACCACACCGGGCGTGTGCGACTGTCGTTTGTGCTTGTTGACGCCCTTGTCCGGACGCCAGCCGGTGCTCAGCCGGGATCGGGCACGGTCGACCGACTCGACCAGGCGACGGTGTTCGGCCTGCTGTTCGTCGTACTCCTGGGACCATCGTTCCCGGTCACGGCGACGGCCGCGCTGCCACTCGTCGTAACCACCGGCGTAGGTGCGGGCCCGCCCGTCCTGGCTGGGATCCAGGTCGACGAACTCGCCCGCCACGTCCCGCAGCAGTTGCCGATCGTGGCTGACCAGGACGATCCCGCCGGGATGGGCCCGCAGCCGCCCGGTCAGGAAGGACAGGCCCGAGGCGTCCAGGTGGTTGGTCGGCTCGTCGAGCAGCAGCAGGTCGTGATGGGCGCCGAGCAGGCACGCCAGACGCACCCGATATCGCTGCCCGACCGACAGGGTGCGCAGCTCACGGTCCCGGTCGGGGCACGCGCCGAGCGCTTCGAGCGCGATGTCGACGCGGCGTTCGGCGTCCCACGCGTCCAGCCGCCCGGCGGCCTCGAGAGCCGCCCCATACCGGTCATCGGCGCCGGTCCGGCCGGCGGCCAGGTCACCCGCCGCCAATTCAAGATCATTCAGCGCGGTACGGGACTCCAGCAGCGCCGCCGACGTGAGGCTGCCGACGGTGTCACCGGCTCCGGCATGAAGCGCCTGGGCGGCCAGCCCGACACTGCCGGCCCGGTGCACCCGGCCGGAGTCCGGGGTGATCAGTCCAGCGAGGACATGCAGGAGGGTGGTCTTGCCGCGCCCGTTCTCCCCGACGACGGCCAGGCGGTTGCCGGCCGAGGCGGTGACGGACACGCGGTCGAGTACAAGCCGGGCGCCGAGACGAACGGTGACGTCATCGGCACGAAGGTGCGCAAGGGACATGGGTGTGCTCCGCAGCTCGAGAGTGAGCCGGGTAGCCGGATGTGGCCGCCCGGCAGAACGCCGAGACGGCGGGCAGTTCGCAGATCAGTGCGCAAGCGCCGCCGTCAGCGGCCGCCGCGGATCCTCATGAACACGAACCCCATGTGCACAGCTCCTTGAGACATGCCGACGAGGCTAGCCGCCCCGCCCCGCGAGCGCCCACCCATTTTTCAGATGTTCTCATCATCCCGATGTTGGGGGTATCTTGACGGCATGGTTCGGTTGACGAGAATCCAGCAGCAGGCCCGGACGAGAGCCGCGGTGCTCGATGCCGCGGTCGAGGAGTTCGCGGAGCACGGATACGCCGATGCCAAGATCGATCGGATCGCCGCCCGCGCCGACCTGACCCGCGGGGCCGTCTATTCGAACTTCGCCGGCAAACGGTCGCTCTACCTCGCGGTTCTGCTCGGCTACCCGCAGCCGCAGGGCTGGTCGATGCCGGCCGCCGAGCTGCCGGAGAGCGTTCCGGTGACGACGGCCGTCGAGGGGTTCGCCCGCGCATGGCTGGAGCATCTCCCCCTCGCCGGGGACACCTCGGCCGGCGGGCGGCTGCGGTCACGATCGGTCACCGGAGTGTTCGACGACGAGCCCGGCCGGGCCGCCCTCACCGCGATCACCCGGCTGGAGGCTCTGCTGCTGGCCCTCGCGCTGGAGTCCTGCCCACCGGTCGCGACGCGGCGGGTCCGGCTGGCCGAGCTGGTCCTCACCCTGCTGCACGGCGCCGACCATCTGGCCGACACCGCCCCCGGTTTCGGTGATCTGTTCGACCTCACCCGCGCCTGCGCCCACCTGGCCGGGATCACTCTGGACGATTCGTGGGACCCGCCCCACCTGCCGTTCGTGCCGCCGGCCGAGCTCTGCGACGTCCCGTGGGAGCCGGCCGACGGCATCACCGACGACGGGCTGCTCGTGGTCCTCGGCACGGCCCGGCTCGGCGCCGCCGAGGAGGTGGTCCGGGCCGCCGGTCCCGGCGACCGGGTCACCGTGGCGGTGGTCTCCGGCGACCCGGCCGAGACCGGCGCGCTGGTCCGTCTGCGGCTCACCGCCATGGCCGCCTGCCTGCGCCAGGCCCTGCCGCCAGGTGTCGCCCGGCCACTCCACATCGAACTCGACGACGGCCCGGCCCTGGCCGCCGCCGTCGCCGCCTCCTCCCCCGGCCTCGCCGCGCAGGATGACGTGCGCGGCGACGACACAGCGGCCACCGCGAGAGGTGACGTGCTCGGCGCCGCCGCCGAGGCCGCCGCGGGAGGTGGCGTGTTCGGGGACGACGACCAGGTCGCCGCGAAGGTTGACGAGACCGAGGTCGCGGTTCGGATCCGGGACGGACGGGTGGTCGCGCGGGCCTCCGGGCGTGGGGCCGGGCATGCGGTGGCGGTCGCGCTTCGCGACGGCGGGACGGGCGGGGTGGACGGCCGTGACTGATCTGCTGGTGCTGCACACGTTGCGCTGTCTCGGGTTCACCGACCTGGAGCGCGTCGCTGCGGCGGCGGGACTGACCACGTCCGACGCGGAGTCCCGGCTCATCGATCTTGCGGTTGACGGGCTTGTCACCCGTACCCCAGGAGCGTTTGGGGGTTGGGGTCTCACCGAGAGTGGCAAGATCGCGGATGCCCGCCTGGTCGCGGCCGAGCTGGCGGCTGCCGGGGCGCGCGACGCGGTCGGCGCGGCGTTCGAGGCGTTCCTGGTGCTCAATCCGGAGCTGCTGGACCTGTGCACGGCCTGGCACATGCGGCCGGTCGACGGGATCAGCGAGGTCAACGACCACAGCGACGCCGCCTATGACGGCCGGGTGCTGGCCCGTTTCGTCGATCTCGATCAACGGGCGGCGGCGGTGTGCACGGCGCTCACCGCGGCGCTGCCCCGGTTCGGCGGCTATCGCGGACGGCTCACCGCGGCCCTCGATCTGGCGCGGGCCGGCAAGCTGGAGCACCTGGCCGACACCACCACGTCGTATCACAACGTCTGGTTCCAGCTGCACGAGGATCTGCTGGTCACGCTGGGGATCCCGCGATGACCGACATCCACCGGCTCGATCCCCGGACGCCCGCCGACGCCGGCGTGCTCGGCGGCAAGGCGGCCGGGCTGATCACGATGATGCGGCTCGGGCTGCCGGTGCCGGCCGGGTTCGCCGTCTCCACTGTGGCGGGCCGGGAGTTCCTGCGGAGCGGGCGGCTGCCGGAGCTCGACGACGCGGTCCGCGACCTGGCCGCTCCGGCCGTGTCGGTGCGGTCCGGGGCGGCGGTGTCGATGCCGGGCATGATGAGCACCTTCCTGAACGTGGCAGGTGACCCCGGCCCGGTCCGCGACGCGGTCGAGGCGGTGTTCGCGTCGTGGCACACCCCGCGCGCCACGTCGTATCGGGAGGTGCACGGCATTCCCCACGACCTGGGGACGGCGGTGGTCGTACAACAGATGGTCTTTGGTGATCTTGATCTGCGCAGTGGGAGTGGGGTCGCGTTCAGCCGGGATCCCGGCTCCGGCGCGCCGCATCCGTATGGTGACGTGCTGTTCGGGCATCCGGGTGACGACGTCGTGTCCGGCCGGGTCGCCACCCGGCCGCTCGGTGACCTCGCCGGCCGTGAACCGGCGGTGTGGGCGGCGCTGCTCGACGGGCTCGGCCGGGTGGAGCGGCACTACCGGGACGTGTGCCATGTGGAGTTCACGTTCGAGGCCGGGCGGCTGTGGTTCCTCCAGGTGCGGCCGGGCGGGCTGGCCGGGCGGGCGGCGGTACGGGTCGCGGTCGACCTCGCCGACGAGGGGATCATCGACCGGCCGGCCGCGGTGCGACGGGTCTCGGACCGGCAGTTGCGGGCCACCCGCACCCCGCGGATCCGGGCCGGCGTCGAAGCGCTGGCCCGGGGCATCGGAGCGAGTCCCGGCGTGGCGTCCGGCCGGATAGCGGTCACCGCCGACCGGGCCGCCCGGATGGCCGCCGACGGACCGGTCATCCTGGTCCGGCCGCACACGTCCCCGCTCGACATGCACGGGCTGGCCGCGGCCGCCGGCATCGTCACCACGATCGGTGGCCCCACCAGCCACGCCGCGGTCGTGGCCCGGTCGATGGGCCGGCCCGCCGTGGTCGGCGCGACGGCGCTCACCGTCGACCCGGAGGCCGGTTTCGTGCACTCCCCGGCCGGTTCGCTGCCGGAGGGCGCCGTGATCACCATCGACGGCGCCGGCGGCGAGGTGGTGGCCGGCGAGGCCGGGAGCATCGGCGGCGAGGCCGACCCGCACCTGGATCGCCTTCTATCCTGGGCCCGTGCCTATGGATGAAGTCATCGACCAGCCGCTTCGGGCCCAGTGGGAGTCGTTCCTCGAGGAGCACCGGACAGACCTGCACGACAGCCTCGACGGGCTGACCGAGGAGCAGGCCCGGCGACGGCTGGTGCCGTCCGAGACGACACTGCTCGGCCTGGTCAAACACGCGACCTTCGTGGAGAAGGTGTGGTTCGACGAGGCGATCACCGGGCGGCCGCGCAGCGAGATCGGGATCCCGGACACGCCGCACGAGTCGTTCGCCCTCGACGACTCCGACACCATCGACAGTGTGCGGGCCGCCTACCGGGAGGCCTGCGCGGCATCCCGGGCCGCCGTGGCCGGGCTCGGGCTGGACGACATCGTGACCGGCAACCGTCGCGGCCCGGTGCCGCTGCGCTGGGTCTACCTGCACTTCCTGCGGGAGATCGCCCAGCACTGCGGGCACGCCGACATCCTGCGCGAGCAGGTTCTGGCCCAGCCCGCCGACCGGTGGGCACGGTCCGACTGGTGGGGTGTGGTGCTCGACGCGCCGGACATCGAGGTGCTCGCCACGTTCTACGCGGAGTTGCGGGGCTGGTCGATCTGGCGGCGCGAGCCCGGGAACATCGCGCTCGACGCCGGTGAGGGGGTCGGCTACCTCACGGTGCAGCACAACCCCGACCATGTGCGCCCGGTGTGGCCGGCCGAGGCGGGCCGCCAGCAGATGATGCTGCACCTGGACTTCGAGGTCACCGACCTGGCGGCGGCCGTGGCGCACGCGGTCGGGCTCGGCGCGGAACTACCCGCGTATCAGCCGCAGAAGAACGTGCGGGTGCTGCTGGATCCCGCCGGTCACCCGTTCTGCCTGTACACGGCGTAGGCCTCGCGGCTCGCCTCGATGCCCGGGGCGTGCTCGATGGCCCAGCCGGCCAGCGCCAGCGCGGGCGGGATGAGGCTCTTGCCGGTCGGGGTGAGCGCGTACTCGACGCGGGGCGGAACCTCGGCGTGGACGGTCCGGGTGATCAGGCCGTCCCGTTCGAGGTTGCGCAACGTGAGGGTGAGCATGCGCTGGGAGATGCCCGGAATCTGATGGTGCAGGTCGGTGAAGCGCAGAACGCCCTGGTCGAGGGTGGCCACCACCAGCAGCGTCCACTTGTTGCAGATCTGGTCGAGGATCGCGCGCAGCGCACGGCCGCCGTCGCCACGGATCATGCAGGTGTGTTCGTACTCCACGGGTGACATCTCTCTGTTCGTCAGGCACATTTCTGTGCCTTTTGTAGGGCTCCCAAAAGTACCGGATGATGTGGCCACTTACCTCCGGTAACTATTGAGGGGCCCTCGCCATGCACATCGCCTACTGGGTGCTCGCTGTCCTGCTCGCGGTCTTCTACGGCTACGCGGGCGGCAAGAAGGTCAGCCAGAGCCGGGAACAACTCCAGCCGATGATGGGCTGGGTCGACTCCACGCCGATGCCGCTGGTCCGGACGATCGGCTGGCTGGAACTCGCCGGGGCGGCCGGGCTCCTCCTGCCGCCGCTCACCGGGATCGCACCGGTGCTGGCCCTGGCCGCGGCGGCCGGGCTCACCATCGTTCAGATCGGCGGGATCATCGTGCACGTCACACGCGGCGAGGTGAAGGTGATCGGGCTCAACATCGGGCTGCTGATCGCCGGCGCGGTCACCGTGTGGCTGGCCGCCGTCTGGCTATAGCAGCACCCGGTAGTGGTAGCTGTGCGACGGGACGAAGCCGACCTTCCGGTACAGCGCGCGGGCCGCCTCGTTGTCCTCCTCGACCTGGAGATACAGCAGGCCGGCGCCCTGCTCGGCGGACCAGGCGGCCCCGGCCCGCAGAATCGACCCGGCATACCCCTTGCGGCGGTGTCGGGGGTCGGTGGCCATGCAGAACACGCCGCTGAGCCCGGCACCCGCGACGAACAGCCCGAGCGCCGCGATCTCACCGTCGACAGTGACCGACGCGAACCCGGTGGGCGCCGCGATCCGGTCCAGGACGTGCTCGCTGACCGCCTGGTTGCGGTAGGCCGCCCGCCATCGCGGTGTCAGCTCCGGCTCGATCACGACGGCCGGATCGGGCCCGGCCACGCCGGCGACCGGCGCGGTCATGACGATCGTCGGCGCGTCGAACCGGTAGCCCCGGCCGGCCAGCGCGGCATCCAGCTCGGCGTGCTCGTCGGCCGGGCTGATCTGCACGATCACCGGAAGGTCGCGATCCCGATAGAACGCCTCGGCCACCTCGACGGCCGGCCCGGCCTTGGACGGCAGCGCCGAGTTGTTGCGCCGCTTCCCGACACCCGGCGTGTGCCGCAGCAGCCAGCCGCCGGCCTGCTCAGCGTGCGCGGACGGCCACGCGGCAACCGCGTGTTCCTCGATCTTCGCGATGATCCCCATGATCGATGATCTTATGGATCGCCAGCCGGAGCGATTTGCGCCGGATCGCCGACCGGGGCGATTGCGGGGATCGCCGGCCGAGACGATTTGCGGCCGGATCGCCGGCCGGGGCGATTTGCGGCCGGATCGCCGGCCGGGGCGATTTGCGGGGTCCGATACCTTGGGCCGATGCCGAGAGCTGACGAGTCCCACGAGTCCGCACCGGACTGGCTGCTGTGGCCGGTCCGGGCGATCGCGGTGCTCGTGGTGTTGCCGTTCCGCCTGCTCGGCATGGCTTTCGAGGCGATCGGCGGCTTCCTGCACCGCTACCTGCTCATCCCGCTGACCTGGCTGGGCCGACGCCTGATCGTCATCCCCGCCCTATGGCTGTGGCACTGGCTGATAGTCGTCCCGGCTACCTGGATCTGGGGCTGGCTGATCGTGGTCCCGCTGACCTGGCTCTGGGTCAACGTGTTGCGCCCACCGGCCCACTGGCTCGGAAAAGCCCTGGTCACAGTCTTCGGCTGGCTGCTCGCGATCCCGGTCATGCTGATCGGCGTACCGCTGATGTGGCTGTGGGAGCACGCTGCCGTACCGGGCGCGATCCTCCTGTACCGCTGGGTCCTCCACCCGGCAGGCGCCTTCCTGTGGACGTGGATCCTGGTCCCGATCGGCCGGGCCCTCGCCTGGTTCCTGCGGACCGGCTGGAACGGCACCACCTGGCTGTTCCGCCAGATCTACCGCTTCCTGCTCCGCCCGATCGGCATAGCCATCGCGGTGACCTGGCGATACACGGTCGGCGCCGTCTGGCGCCACGTCATCACACCGGCCGCCCGCTGGCTACGCGACGAGATCCTCCGCCCCACCGGCGCCGCGATCCGGTCCGTCCTTTCCGCTCTGGGCCTCCGATAACCCCTCATCTGGTACGGCCACCCCTACCCGAAAGCACCGGCCCCGCCCCGGACCACACCGCGACGGGGCTGCCCGCTCCCGGCCGCCCCGCGCCCGCCGGGCCGAATCCGCCGCTCACCGTCACCCCGCCCGCCGCCGGCCCGCACCGCCGCCTCCGAGCGCTCAGCACGAGCGTGAAAAGTCGTGCAAGATCGGCGCGGGCAGGACGAGAACGCGGGCACCCGCACGGCGATTCACCCGGACGGGCTGCGACGTATGTCTACGGACCCGAACCGGACGGCCAGTACCGTAGGTGACCGGTCGACAGCAAGCTCACCCTGTGAACTTGCCGCCACCCCAGGACCCGTGGGCCGGCCAGCCGGGACCGCCGCCACCACCGCGCCCCGGTAACGGTCCGCCCACCCCGCCGGCGCCACCGAACGCATCGAACAGCCCGCACGGCTACGGTCCGCCGATCGTCCCGGGCCAGCCGGGCGTGCCGTACCCGGGATACGGCCGACCAGCCGCCCCGCGCCCACCCGCCGATCCCTACCTCGGCTACGGCGTACCGCCCACCGCCGGCCAGCCGACCGTCCCGGGCCAGCCGGCCGGTTACGGCCAGCCGCCCTATGGCCCGTCGCCCACCATGATGTTCGCGGCGCCGGCAGCTCCGGCCCCGAGGTGGAAGTCGTGGCACAAGCAGGTCCTCGGTGTTCTGGGGGTGCTGACGTTGTGCGTGTGCGGGGTGGCCCTGTTCGCACCGGATCAGGACACGGACAAGACGGCAGACAGCCCCGAGGTCGCAGCGTTGCAGCAGTCCGCTTCGACTACCCCGCAGACCGCCACGGCGACCCCGAAGGTCGAGGCGACCACCACCGCGAAGCCGGCCAGAACGACGACGAAGCCCAAGCCCAGCCCGTCCCGAACGGCGTCCAAGTCACCGAAGGCCGTCTACTACGCGAACTGCGACGCCGCGCCGGGCGAACTGGGCCGCACCGACCCGGGCTACCGCAAGGCCCTGGACCGCGACGGTGACGGGGTGGCCTGCGAGTCGAGTGGCGACGACGAGGAACCGATCGAGGACGACGACGGCACCGACCCGCGTTACAAGACGTGTGCGGCGGCCAACGACGCCGGGCTCGGCCCCTACCGTCGCGGCATCGACCCGGAATACGAGTGGTACCAGGACCGGGACGGCGACGGGGTGGTCTGCGAGACCTGACGGCGGCCGAACCCGAACCACCGGGCGACACAGCCGGTGACCAGCGGCCTCAGCCCGGAACCCGCGCTGCGGCCGCGTCCCGGCAGCCACCTCGCGTGGTAGCCGACGGAACGGCCCCGATCGCCGGGGAGACCCTTTCCGTACCAAATGTTCGGTTTGGAAAGGCGACCCGGAAGTGACCGCGACCGGGATGGCCCGCCGGGGACGCCGGCGAACGAAATCGGACAGCCGGTCCGGACGTGGGCGCGGGCGATTTGCGGGATCATGACCGGTGTGAGTGGGCGCACGTTCGGGATCCTGTCGCCGTTCGTCGGAGGGGACTACTACGGGGCGATCATCGAGGGGATCAATGCGGCGGCTGTCGCCGGTGGGGACCGGGTGATGGCTGTGCAGACGCTGGACCCTGGCGCGCACAGCGCCGACCGCAGTGGCCTGCCGGAATTCCACCGGCCGGTGGCGTGGCGGCATCTGTCGGGGCTGGCGATGCTGCCGGGCGCGGTCGGTTCGGAGTATGCCGAGGCGGCCCGCCGGGCCGGGTTGCCGGTGGTGCTGGTGGCGGCGGAGAAGTCCGGCGAGGGCATGTCGGTGGTGGCCGCCGACAACCGCAGCGGGGTCCGCGACGCGGTCGCCCACCTGATCGAACACGGTCATGAACGGATCGCCTTCGCCGGCTACATGGTGCATTTCGACCTGCGTGAGCGGCTTGCCGGGTATTGCGCGGGCCTGGCCGAGCACGATCTGAGCCCGATGGTGTTCGACACCGGCGACAACCACGAGTCGGGTGGCGTGGCGGTCGCCGACGCGCTGATCCGGGCCGGCATGCCGGTGACCGCGATCGTTCTCGGCACCGACCGGAACGCGATCGGCCTGATCGAGCGGCTCGCCGCGGCCGGTTACGACCTGCCGAAGGATCTGGCTGTCGTCGGGTTCGACGACATCGCCGACGCCGCCTACCTGCGCCCGGCCCTGTCGAGTGTGCGGCAGCCGCTCGACGCGCTGGGCGCGGCGGTCTACGACCTGATGTCCGAGCCGCCGCAGAAACGCCAGGTGGCGACGCTTTTCGAGCGGCGCGAGTCGTGCGGCTGCGCCTCGGACGGGCTGCCGTTGTCGGAGGCGAACACCCGGAAGCTGTTCGGGCAGGTCCAATATCTCCAGGACACCCTGAACGTCCAGTACGAGCTGGGCATCGCGCTGCTCGGCGAGCAGGGCGGCGATCCGGCGCACCTGGACTGGCTGGACCGGACGACGGCGCGGGCCGGGTGTCTGGGCCTGTGGCATCCGGATGAGCCGGAGAAGCTGGAGACGGTCGGCACGTTCCAGTGCCCGGGGGTCGGCGGCCGGGTCATCCCGGTGGATGAATTTCCGCCGGCCGAGCTGTTCGCGCTGGCTGACGGGCCGGGCGGCGACATCGTGTTCACGGTGCCGGTCCGCAGCCGTAAACGTGACTGGGGGATGCTGGCCGCGGTGGGGCGGATCCAGTCGACGACCCCGCCGGGCCGGGAGATGATGAACCATTCCGGGTCGTTGCTGGCGAAGGCCCTGGACTACCGGGTGGTCGAGGAACGGCTGCGTACGGCCGCGATGCACGATCACCTGACCGGCCTGCCGAACCGGCTGTTGCTGGAGGACCGGCTCACGCAGGCCGGGTTGCGGGCCGCGCGGGAGCCCGGTTACCGGTTCGCGGTGCTGCTCATGGACCTGGACGGGTTCAAGGCGGTCAACGACAGTCTCGGGCACGCGGCCGGTGACCAGTTGCTGGTCCAGGTGGCGAGGCGGCTGACGGCGCTGTTGCGGCGCACCGATACGGTAGCTCGGCTGGGCGGGGACGAGTTCGTCGTGCTGATCGACGACGTCGCCGGGCCGGGAGGGGACAGTGTGGTCCGCGCCGGGATCGAGGCCGCGGTGGTCGAGCCGTACACGATCGACGGGCATGTCGTCGAGGTGGGGCTGAGCATCGGGTCGGCGGTGTCCGGTGACGGGTCGGCCGATCCCGACCTGCTGCTGCGGGAGGCCGACGCCGCCATGTACCGGGAGAAATCGGCCAGCCGCCGACGATGACGGATTTCGTGGAGAAGCGCGACGTGACGACCGACCAGCCCGGCCAGTTGGCGCGCCGGGGTCACCCCGAGGCCTGGCACGACCAGTGGACCGACCTCAATCACTTCCTGATGGTCTACAAGTTCGGCCTCGCCGAGATCAACACGAAGATCACGATCCTGGCCGAGGAACTCACCCACCGCGGCTCCGGCAACCCGATCGAGCACGTCAGCCCGCGCCTGAAGTCCCCGGCGAGCATCACCGCGAAGGCCCACCGCCTCAACTGCCCGCTGCATTTCGACGATCTCCGCTCCCGCATCCGCGACATAGCGGGCATCCGGATCGTGTGCAGTTTCGTCTCCGACGTCTACACGGTCGCGAACATGCTGACCCGCCAGCCGGACGTCAACCTGGTCGTCACCAAGGACTACATCGCCAAGCCGAAGCCCAACGGCTACCGCAGCCTGCACCTGATCGTCGAGATCCCGGTCTTCATGTCGGACCGGGTGGTGGCGGTTCCGGTCGAGGTCCAGCTGCGAACGGTCGCCATGGACTTCTGGGCCAGCCTCGAACACAAGATCTACTACAAGCACGATCCGGACGTGGTTCCACCCCGCCTGCGCGACGAGCTGACCGCCGCCGCGGAGGATGCCGCGCGTCTCGACGTCCGGATGGAACGGTTACACCGCGAAATCCACGGACCAAGACGCTGATTCGGTACGGCCACACCGCCCACCGAATCCACCCCGTCCCGCCGGCGCCACGCAAGGCCCGCAGCGGGTCCGGACCGAAACGCGACCGCCGGGCTGATGCGGTGGCTCAGAGATCGGTGATCCGCCCGCCGTCACCGAAGGCGTCCACCGCCGCGAGCAGCTTCGCCAGGAATTCCGGCAGGTCACGAGCGATGACGGAGATGCCCGGCCCCTCGTATTCGCCACCGAGGTACGCCGCTTCCCGCAGGCGGAGGATCGGCCCGCCCGGCCCCGCCTGCGCCGGCCGGTCCCCGGCCCGTCCCGCACCGTCGCCGAGCGCGATCGCATACTGGGCGCCGCCGCCGTCCCCACCGAAGACCACGACGTCCACCTGATACGCCCCGGCGACCCGGTCCGGTCGTCCGTCATCGTGATCGAGGACGCCGACAAGCCCACGAACGTCGTACAGGAAGTAGCCGTTGCAGATGTCCGGCAACGACACCGCTCCCACGGCCTGCTGAAGTACGACCAGCTCATCCGGCACCCACGGCATCCGGCGCCGCAGCGCGGCCAGTTCCGCAGAGGTAGCCGGCGGCCCCACCGTGTGCTCGTCAGCCTCAAACGGAAACGCCGACACGACGTCCCGCAGCGCCCGCCGAACGGACTCGTCGAGGCGGACAGCCCATTCGTCGACCAGCACGCCGAGCACTGTAGTCCCGGTCTCCGTCCTGGTCCCCGTCCCCGTCTCGGTCCCCGTCCCGCTCTCCGTCCCCGTCTCCGTCCGGGGATGTGGAACTTCCCGGGCGTGCGCTGTGCCAACGGCGAAATTGCGTTGCCCGGATGGGACACCGGTGCTGGGGTTGGACGCGTGGATCATCAAAGGGTGCTGGACCTGTTCGACAGGCAGATGCGGCGGGACATGCGGACCGAGGGCGACGGGTCCCGGATCGAACGGGACGGCCCGGTGGTCCGGCACATCGGCGCCGACCGGCAGTCCTGGAACGCCGTCGTCTGGTCGGATCTCGACGAGACCACCGCGGACGAGGCGATCGCCGGTGAGGTCCGGCGGTTCGGCGAGCTGGGTTTCCCGTTCGAGTGGAAGCTCTACGGCTACGACAGTCCCGCCGACCTGGGCGACCGGCTGACCGCGGCCGGTTTCGTAGCCGACGAGGAGGAGACGCTGATGATCGCCGCGATCAGCGACCTCTCACTGGACGCGGATCTCCCCGAGGGCGTGCGCATCGACCGGGTCACCGATCCGGCCGGGGTGGAACTGATGACGAGCGTGAGCGAGCAGGCGTTCGGCGAGAGCGCCGA
Source organism: Actinoplanes sp. NPDC026670 (assembly GCF_040638175.1). NCBI lineage: Bacteria > Bacillati > Actinomycetota > Actinomycetes > Micromonosporales > Micromonosporaceae > Actinoplanes > Actinoplanes sp. NPDC026670. Next base: position 18,553 of record NZ_JBEZXU010000079.1, on the reverse strand, counting down.
CTGGCTCCGGCACCGCCTGCTCGACCAGTTGGCCAACGACCCGGACAACGCCTACCTGTTCGTGGCGATGGCCGGTGACGAGCCGGTGTCAGGCGCCCGGATGGACGTGAACGAGGGCACCGCGTTCGCCGGCTTGTGGGGCGGCGGCACAGTCAGCACTTGGCGAGGCCGGGGCATCTACCGCTCCCTGGTGGCCGAACGTGCCCGAATCGCCGCCGCCCTGGGCTACGAATACCTGCAGGTGGACGCCTCAGCCCAGAGCCGCCCGATCCTGGAACGCCTCGGCTTCGCAGTCCTGACCAGCACAACCCCGTACAACAAAGCCTGACCGCCGGCCGTCGCTCAGCCCGGTGAAGCCGCCCGCATTCCAGCGCTCAGCGACGGCTGACGGTCCCGGCCGCTGACCCTCGGATACCCGAGGTCCGGCGCTAGACCCAGGTGGTGGTGTCGCCGGCCGCAAGGGTGCCGGGGTGCTCGACGGTGGCGAAGACGCCGAAGGTCATGTCGTTGTGCTCGGCAAGGGTTTTCAGCAGGTCTCTGCGTTCGGGGACCTGCTCCTGAGCCATGTCGATCATCACGCAGCGGGTCAGCGGCCGGACCACTCGCAGCACCACGTCGGGGCCGATTCGCAGCCGGCGCCCGGACCAGTCGTCCTCCGGGAAACCGACGCCCGGCGCCTCGAGGAGCAGGTTGGCCCGAAAGCGCAACGGGTCGACCGGGCCACCGTTGATCTCGGCGCCGGCCAGCCCGGTGACGGCCCGCAACGCAGCGGTGGTGATCAGGCTGACCGGACCCTCGTCGTGGTGCGGAACCGCCGTCTCCGGGGCGAGGGTGACCGGCCGCCCCAGGTGGTCACTGATCGCCCGATGCCCGGCCGAATCGTCGGCAGCAAACCGGCGGCCATCCGGCAACTCAACCACTGGAACCGCGACGGCCCCGGTACGGGCTCGCAGGTCGAAGAGGCCAGGCATGCGGCGGAAGCGGCGGGTGTTCTTGCCGCTGCCGAACTTGCCGTCGGTGTCACGGACCGCCCACAGACGGTCACCGGCAAGGCCTCGAGAGTCGACGCCGGTGGTCTCGACCACTTCTCCAAGCAGGGATTTCACCGGGTAGCGACGTATCTCGACGAGTTGCACGCGCCGACAGTAGGGGATCTGCAAAACCGATTGTTAGGGTCGGCGGTGTGAGTGTGGTCATCGAGGTCGTGCGGTCGGTCACCGATGAGCTGGTCGAGTCGTTCGCCCGGCTGCTGCCGCAGCTGTCCCGGTCGGCGCCGGCGCTCGACCCGGCGGCGCTGCGGGAACTGATCGCCTGGCCCGGCAATCACGTGCTGGTGGCCCGGGTCGACGGCCGGATTGTCGGCACTTTGACACTTGTCACCTTCCCGATTCCGACCGGGCTGCGGGCCTGGATCGAGGACGTCGTCGTCGATGAGGAGGCCCGCGGGCACGGAGTCGGGGCGGCGCTGACGAACGAGGCGGTGCGGATCGCCGGTGCGGCCGGCGCGCGGACCGTCGACCTCACGTCCCGGCCGTCGCGGGTCGCCGCGAATCGGTTGTATGAACGGCTGGGTTTCCAGGTCCGCGACTCGAAAGTGTTCCGGCTGTCGCATCGGTGAGGGCCGCACCAGCCCGGCTGTCGCTCTGCGGTCAGTTGTCCGGATCACCTCGCGGGGTAGGGGACCGTTCGGGTTTCCTGCGGTTGTCGGTCCGATGGCTCGTACCACCCCTTTTGCCGTCGGAGACAACGGGGTTTGTGGGATTCCTACAACTAACGCTGCGCGACATGCATGATCCGGCCCATGGCTCGACCGGGCAGTAGCCGGGAGGGTGGGGGTGGAGATTGCTGATGGTGTCAGGGAGGCTCGGCAAGTGTTCAGGCGTGTCGCGATCATCAACCGTGGAGAGGCCGCGATGCGGCTCATCCACGCCGTGCGGGATCTGTCCGCGGAGACCGGGACCCGGATCGAGACGGTCGCCCTCTACACCGACGAGGACCGGACGTCGACGTTCGTGCGTGAGGCGGATCTGACGTATCCGCTGGGTCCAGCGGCTGCGCGGCCCTATCTCAACCACGCGCTGCTGGAGCAGGCGCTCAAGGACACCGGGGCCGACGCGGCCTGGGTGGGCTGGGGTTTCGTCGCCGAGGATCCGGTGTTCGCGGAGTTGTGCGACCGGATCGGGGTGACGTTCGTCGGGCCGAGCGCGGAGGCGATGCGCAAGCTCGGTGACAAGATCGGCTCGAAGCTGATCGCCGAGGAGGTCGGCGTCCCGGTCGCGCCGTGGAGCCGCGGCGAGGTCGCGACGCTCGAGGACGCGCTGCGGGCCGGTGACCAGATCGGTTACCCGCTGATGCTGAAGGCGACCGCCGGCGGTGGCGGACGCGGCATCCGGCGTGTCGATTCCGCCGAGGACCTGACCGACGCCTACGAGCGGACCAGTCAGGAGGCGCTGCGGGCGTTCGGCTCCGGTGTGGTGTTCCTGGAGCGCCTGGTGACCGGGGCTCGGCACGTCGAGGTCCAGATGATCGCGGACGGGCAGGGTGGCGCGTGGGCGCTCGGTGTCCGGGACTGTTCGGTCCAGCGCCGCAACCAGAAGATCATCGAGGAGTCGTCGTCGGTCGTGATGGCGCCCGCGCAGGCGGCCGAACTCAAGGAGTCCGCGGTCCGGCTGGCGCTCGCGGTCGGTTACCGGGGTGCCGGAACCGTCGAGTTCCTCTACCACCCGGGTGACGGGCTGTTCGCGTTCCTCGAGGTCAACACGCGTCTCCAGGTCGAACACCCGATCACCGAGATCACCACCGGCACTGACCTGGTCAAGCTCCAGCTGCACGTCGCGTCGGGCGGCCGGCTGGACGGGCCGCCGCCGGCCGAGCAGGGACACGCGGTCGAGGCGCGGCTCAACGCCGAGGACCCGGACCGTGACTTCGCGCCCTCGCCGGGCCGCATCACCCGGCTGGCGCTGCCGGCCGGCCCCGGCATCCGGGTGGACACCGGCGTCAGCGAGGGCGACAGCATTCCGGCCGCGTTCGACTCGATGATTGCCAAGATCATTGCGTACGGCAAGGACCGTGACGAGGCACTGGGCCGTCTCCGCCGCGCGATGGCCGAGACCACCGTGATCATCGAGGGCGGCTCCACCAACAAGAGTTTCGTCCTCGACCTGCTCGACCAGCCCGAGGTCATCGACGGTTCGGCCGACACCGGCTGGATCGACCGCGTGCGTGCCGAGGGCCGCCTGGTCAGCCACCGCCACTCGGCGATCGCGCTGGCCGCCGCCGGCATCGAGGCCTACCTGGACGAGGAGGAGATCAGCCGGCAGCGGCTGCTCACCACCGCGCACGGCGGCCGCCCGCAGGTGCAGCACGACACCGGCCGCCCGCTCGACCTGAAGCTGCGCGGCGTCGGCTACCGGGTGCAGGTGTCCCGGCTCGGCCTCAAGCGCTTCCGGGTCGGCATCTTCTCCGGCGCCTCGCACGGCCACGCCGATGTGATCAGCGAACGGTTCGACGAGCACAGCGGCCAGATGTACGTCAACGGCCACCGTTTCCGGCTGACCACCGCCACTCACGGCCCGATCCACACCATCGAGGTCGACGGCGTCACCCACCGGGTCAGCCGGGACGAGGGCGGCGTGGTCCGCTCCCCCGCTCCCGCCCTGGTGGTGGCCACTCCGCTCGCGGTCGGTGACGAGGTGGAGGCGGGCGCGCCGATCCTGGTGCTGGAGAGCATGAAGATGGAGAACGTGCTCCGGGCGCCGTTCCGGGCGCGGGTGCGTGAGTGCCCGGTCGCGGTCGGCAGCCAGGTGGAGACCGGGGCGCCGCTGATGCGCCTGGAGCCGCTGGCGTCGTCGGACTCCGAAGAGGTCGCCGCGCCGGTCACCGCCGTCGAGATCGACCTGCCCGAGGGCACGCCGGCCGATCACGTCCTGGACGACCTGCGGGCCCGGCTGCTCGGGTACGACGTCGAGACGGTTCTGCCGGTCGACCACGGACGGCGGCCGGTCGCCGAGGAGATCGACCTGCTCACCATCAGCGCCGACCTGCTCGAACTCAGCCGCAACAAGCCTGGTGACGGCTGGACGAGCGAGCCGGGCAGCGCGGTGCACAGCCCGCGGGAGAACTTCCACACCTATCTCCAGAGCCTCGACGTGGAGCGGGCCGGAGTGCCCGCCGCGTTCCAGGACCGGCTGACCCGGGTGCTCGCGCACTACGGCGTGACCAGTCTCGATCGGACTCCGGAACTGGAGGACGCGGTCTTCCGGATCTTCCTGGCTCTCCAGAAGTCGGCCGCGAACATCAATGTGGTTTCCGCCCTGCTCCGGCAGTGGATCGCCGGATCGCCGCCGGCGGAGCCGCTCGCCGAGCGCGCCGGCATCGCGCTGGAGCACCTGATCGAGGCCACGCAGGTACGGTTCCCGTCGGTTTCCGACCTGGCCCGGGGCATCGTCTTCCGGTGGTATGCGCAGCCTCTGCTCCGGCGCACCCGGGCCGAGGTCTACGCGGCTGTCCGGGCCGACCTGCGGCACCTTGATCACCACCCGGATTCGGCTGACCGGGATGAGCGGATCCAGCGGATGGTGGCCTGCTCGGAGCCGCTGGTCCGGCTGGTTGGGCAGCGGATCGGGCGCCCCGGGCGGGATCACATGCCGTTGCTCGAGGTGCTGACCCGCCGCTATTACGAGAACCGGGACCTCTCCGACTTCTCGATCGACGGCCGCTTCATGACCACGACGCACACTCTTGCCACGCGCGTGACCCGCGTTTCGGCCGCCGCCGTCGACATTTCGGACTTGTCGGAGACGCTCGCGCTGGTTTCCTCGGATGTCGCCGACATCTATGTGTCCTGGGACGGCCAGCCCGGGGCCGATGAGATGGCTGCTCAACTGGATGCGATCTTTGGCTCCCTGCGGCTGCCGGGCACCCGGCGGATCACCGCGACCATCGCCGGGACCAGCGGCGCGGTCATGCACCACCACTTCACCTTCCGCGCGGATGAAGACGGACACTTCTCGGAGGACCGCCTCATCCGGGGGCTGCACCCGCAGATCGCGCTGCGCCTCCAGCTCGAGCGCCTGCGCGAGTTCGACCTCACCCGCCTGCCGTCGACCGACGAGGAGATGTACCTCTTCAGGGCGGTCGCCAAGTCGAACCCGTCGGACGAGCGGCTCATCGCGATGTACCAGGTCCGCGACCTGACCGCGCTCCGCGAGACGGACGGCCGGCTGGTCGCGTTGCCGGCCCTGGAGGAGGGCATCACCCTCACCCTCGACGCGATCCGCAACATCCAGGCACAGCGGCCGCAGAACAAGAGATTCGACACAAACCGGATCATGATGTACGTCTGGCCGGTCACCGAACTCTCCATCGACGAGCTGAACGCCCTGGTCCAGCGCATCCTGCCGACCGCGTCCGGGGCCGGCCTGGAGGAGGTCCAGTTCATCGCCCGGCAGCGGCGCTCCAGTGGGGAGCTCACCGAGGTCGCGGTGACGATCACCCTGGAGCCGGGCAACGGCGCGCACCTGCACGTCGGCGAACCATCGACCGATCCGGTGCAGCCGCTCGACGACTATCGCCAGAAGGTGCTGCGGGCGGCTCGGCGCGGGACGGTCTACCCGTACGAGCTGACCGGCCTTCTCGGCAGTTTCCTCGAATACGACCTCGTCGATGGCGCACTGGCGCCGGTCGACCGGCCGAAGGGCCGCAACACGGCCGCCATCGTGGCCGGTGTCGTCACCACGGTGACCGACCGCTACCCGGAGGGCATCACCCGGGTGGTGCTGCTCGGTGACCCGACCAAGTCGCTGGGCGCGCTGTCCGAGCCGGAGTGTGCGCGGGTGATCGCCGCCCTCGACCTGGCCTCCGCCATGAACGTTCCGCTGGAGTGGTTCGCCCTGTCCGCCGGCGCCCGGATCTCGATGACGTCCGGCACCGAGAACATGGACTGGGTGGCCGCCGCCCTCAAGCGCATCGTCACGTTCACCCAGGCCGGCGGCGAGATCAACATCGTCGTCGCGGGGATCAACGTGGGCGCCCAGCCGTACTGGAACGCCGAGGCCACGATGCTCATGCACACCAAGGGCATCCTGGTCATGACCCCGGATTCGGCGATGGTCCTCACCGGCAAGCAGTCGCTGGACTTCTCCGGTGGCGTCTCGGCCGAGGACAACTTCGGCATCGGCGGCTACGACCGGGTGATGGGCCCGAACGGTCAGGCGCAGTACTGGGCGCCGTCGCTGCCCGCCGCCCGTGACGTGCTGATGGCGCATTACGACCACACGTATGTCGCTCCTGGCGAGACCGGCCCGCGTCCGGCCCTCTCCACCGACCCGGCCGACCGGGACGTCTCCGACTACCCGCACACCTGGGCCGGAAGTGACTTCACCACGGTCGGGCAGATCTTCTCGGCGACGCACAACCCGGACCGCAAGAAGGCGTTCGACATCCGCACCGTGATGCGGGCAGTGTCCGATCAGGATCACCCGGTGCTGGAGCGCTGGGCGGGCATGGCGGACGCCGACACCTCGGTCGTCCAGGACGTGCACATCGGCGGCCGGCCGGTCTGCCTCATCGGCATCGAGTCGCGTTCCGTCCCGCGGCGCGGTTTCCCGCCCACCGATGGCCCCGACACGTACACGGCGGGCACCCTGTTCCCCCGTTCGTCGAAGAAGACGGCCCGGGCGATCAACGCGGCCTCCGGCAACCGCCCGCTCGTGGTCCTGGCGAACCTGTCCGGTTTCGACGGCTCCCCCGAGTCGATGCGAAACCTCCAGCTCGAATACGGCGCCGAGATCGGCCGTGCCATCGTCAACTTCGACGGCCCGATCGTCTTCACGGTCATCTCGCGTTACCACGGCGGCGCTTTCGTCGTCTTCTCCAAGGCCCTGAACCCGAACATGACGGTCCTGGCCCTGGAGGGTTCGTTCGCCTCGGTGCTGGGTGGCGCCCCCGCGGCGGCGGTGGTCTTCTCCGGCGAGGTCAACAACCGAACCGCGAACGACCCGCGCGTCACCGAACTCCAGGCCCAGGCCTCAGCCGCGTCGGCAACCGACCGGGCGGCGCTGAACGCCCGCCTGGCCGAGGTGCAGGGTTCGGTCCGGGCCGAGAAGCTCGGCGAGGTAGCGGCCGAATTCGACCGGGTGCACAGCATCCAGCGGGCGGTCGAGGTCGGTTCGGTGGACGCGATCGTGAGCACGGCGGACCTGCGTCCCCGCATCATCGAGGCCATCGAACACGGCCTCAAGAGCTGAACCACGGCCTGCTTCGGCGGGCTCGAGCGCGGCGGTCCACTTCCGGGCCGCCGCGTTCTTCCATCCGGTACGCCCCGGCTTCCATCCCTCGGGCTTCCGCCCCGGCCTCCATCCCCCGGGCTTCCGCCCCGGCCTCCATCCCCCGGGCTTCCGCCCCGGCCTCCATCCCCCGGGCTTCCGCCCCGGCCTCCATCCCCCGGGCTTCTGGGTCCCATCTCCGCCGTCCCCTCCCCCGGGCGTTCAGTTCTGTAGGTAGCGGATCACCGCGAGCACCCGCCGATGGTCGGCATCGGACGGCGGCAGATCGAACTTGCCGAAGATGTTGGTCACGTGTTTCTCCACGGCCCGCTCGCTGACCCGGATCGCCGTGGCAATCGCGGTGTTGGACCGCCCCTGCGCCATGAGGGCCAGCACCTCGCGTTCCCTGGGTGTGAACTCGGCAAGCACCTCCCGGTGCCGGCTCCGGCCGAACATCTGGGTCACCACCTGCGGATCGAGCGCCGTCCCCCCGGCCGCAACCCGATGCAGCGCGTCCACGAAGTCGTCCAGTTGAACAACCCGTTCCTTGAGCAGATAGCCGACCCCGTCCGACCCACCGGCCAGCAGCTCGGCCACGAACGCGGTCTCCACATACTGCGAGAAGATCAACACCCCGATCCCGGGGCATTCACGCCGCAGCCGAACAGCCGCCCTCAACCCTTCATCGGTGTGACTGGGCGGCAGCCGAATGTCCATAATCGCCACATCCGGCGCCTGAACGGCAACCGCCTCGAACAACGACGGCACATCGACGACAGCGGCCAGCACCTGGTGGCCCCGCATACTCAGCAGTTGGGCAAGGCCTTCCCGCAGAATCGCGGAGTCCTCAGCGATGACAACGCGCATCTCTCCACCCATGGCCCTTCCCCCGTCACCGGCCCCGCAGGCGCCGGTCAAGTCGCCTTCCCGATCCGATCAGTCCACCCGAGCCACCGAACTCCCATCCGCCAGGCCACCCCGGGCCGGCGACCCCGAGCCGCCCGCCCCCGAACGAGCAGCTGGAAATGACCCGGCCAACTCCACCACCCCCGGCCGTCCCGTACCGGCCATCCCCGAATCTCGGAGAACACCGGCTCTTGAGTCCGTTGGGTCTGCCGCCAACGGGCATGGGATCTCGACCGTGACGGTGGTCGGCCCGCCGGCTGGGCTGTCGATGACCAGACTCCCGTCGACCACCCGGACCCGCTCGGACAACCCGGCAAGCCCACCACCGGCCCGCCGATGCGCACCACCCCGCCCGTCGTCATGGACCCGCAGTCGAAGCACGTCATCCCGGAGATCGACCCGGATCGCAGCTTTGCGCGCCCCACTGTGGCGCCCCGCGTTGGTCAGCAGCTCACACGCCGTGAAGTAGGCGATGCTCTCCAGCGCCGGCGGTGGCCGTCTCGGCAGGTCGATCTCAACGGTGACCGGCACTGCGCTACCCGCCGCGACGGTGGCCAGCGCCGCCTCCAATCCGGCGTCCAGCACCGGCGGGTGAATGCCCCGCACCAGATCACGCAGGTCGGCGACCGCGGCGGTCAGCGTCGCCTGTGCCGTGTCGACTGCCGCCACCACCTGCTCGGTGGGTGCCTGGGCGCCGACGAGCTCCCGAACGATCGCCAGATGCATGCCGACACCGATCAGCCGAGCCTGGGCGCCGTCGTGCAGATCGCGCTCGATCCGCCGCAGCGTGATGTCGGCGTCCTTGACCGCGCGATCGCGGGAATCCTGTAGGTCGCTGATCCGCTGGTTGGCCCGGGTGGGGCCGAGCAGCCCACGGATCATCAGCCGCTCGACGGCGAGCACCGACCGCAGCATCCATGGCCCGAGCAGCAGAAGGATCACACTGGTGACCATGATGCCGAGCGCTTCGACGCCGAGCTCGTTCTCGTAGAACGGAAGGTAGATCAGGCTGATCAGCCCGTACAGGTAGAAGCCGCCGGCCAGAGCGAGGGAGAGCACCGCCACCGGCGGCTTGATCAGCGCATATGCCAGGACCCGCCAGCTGACCGGGTCCTTGAGGATCGCCCGCCGCCACCCGAACAGGCCGATCCCGGCCACGACCGGGCGGACGGGCGTGGGAACCCGGTCGCCGAGCATCCGTGCGGCCAGATCCCTCCGACTCCCGCCGAGACCCGCCGCACCGCGCAGGACCAGAGCGAGCAGCCAAGTCCCGAGTGGAGTGAGCAGCAGCACGGCGCCGAGCAGGCTCCCCAGCATCAGGAGGACAAAGCTCAGCAGGTCGATCGGCAGGACCAGTAGCAGGTATGCCAGGCCTCTACGCGAACGACTGTCGAAGATCGTGCTCAATAGCTTCATCGCGGAAAAGCATGCCCCTTCCGGCAGCCGAGCGCGATGGTGCCAGCACTAGCATCAATGGTTCGGATAACCGCACCTTCAAGCGCGTGCCTGCTCGACTGTGCCCGGCCCGATTCCCGGTGAGCCTCGATGCCATGCCTCGCATCGCTCTCACGTCCCGGAAAGCCCTGGCGGCCACCGCCCTCGCCGGCCTGGGCCTGATCGGCGGCTCGCTGCTCGGCCCGGCCCGTCCGGAGCCGCTGGTGCCGCCGGCCTCGCTTCCCGCATGGCTCGCCGAGCCCACCGCGCCACCCGATCCGGCCACGGCCACGCCGGAGCGGGTGGCCCTGTTCTTCGCGCGTCTCACTGCGACCGAGGCGACCGGGCTCACCACCCGCTACCCGGAGATCGTCGGCAATCTCGACGGCGCGCCCGTGTCGCTGCGCTATGCGGCCAACCAGGCGCGGCGTCCTTCGGAGGCGGCTGGCCGGCAGACACTCGTCTACGACGACCGAGGCGACGGCCGCATCGCCGAGGTGCTGGGCGACCTGGAGACCGCCGACCGCATCGTGATCCTCGTCCCGGGCTCCGACAACGAGTTGCCCGAGTTCGCAAGCGGTCACGGCGGAGTGCAGCGCCGAGCTCCGGCATGGCAGGCCCGGCAACTGTTCGACAGCATCCATACGTCCGACCGGGGCGCGCGGGTCGCCGTAATCGCCTGGCTCGGTTACGACGCGCCGGAAGGGCTCGACATCGACGCCGTGCGGGAGGACAGAGCCGCCTCCGGCGCCGTCGCTCTCCAGCGTTTCGTGGAGGGTCTCGTGCTCGACCGCCCGGCCCGGTCGATCGTCGTCATCGGGCACAGCTACGGCTCCACTGTCGCGGGTCTGGCCGCGCCCGGGCTGAGCGGGCAGGTCACCGACCTGGTCTCGATCGGCGGTCCCGGCATGGGCGTCGCCGGCAGCTCCGACCTGGACACGTCAGCGCAGGTGTGGGCCTGCGCTGCGCCCAGCGACTGGATCCGCCGAGTCCCGGGGGTGCGCCTGCTGGGTCTCGGTCACGGCCGGTTGCCCTCCGACCCGGAGTTCGGCGCGCGCCCCCTGCCTTGCGACGACGTCCTGGGCCACGACGGCTACTTCGATCCCGGCGCGTCGGTGCTCCCGGCGATCACCGCGATCGTCATCGGCCGGGCATCGGAGGACCCGCTGGTCGACAGCCGGGCACCGATCGGCCAGGGGCTCGAACCGCTGGCGATCGCCGGCACCCGGGCCGGTGTCGGCGAGGCTCCGAAAGTCGGTGGGAGGTCCGCGGAGCGGACCGTCCATGGTGCGGGCACCGGGCATCCGACGCCGGAATACCAACGATGATCATTGATGCTTTCGAGCTGCTCGCCCGCTGGGGCCGACCACGCACTCCGATCATTCGGCCGCGGCGGAGCACGGAGGCTCCAGGTTCGCGCGACAGCACCGCCCGCTGTCCCGACGCCTCAGAGGCCGAGACCTCGAACAACGACGGACCGGCCCGGCTCGTCCCCGAAACCTGATGTCAGGAGGATCGCTCGATGGGCACCCACCTCGCCGAGGCACGACCTCGGACCCCACGGACCGAGGAGTCGCAGCGATCAGCTGACGGACGACTCCATCGAGTGGCTGGTCTCCACCGGGCGGAAACCGAACCGCTCGTTGATCACCTGCATGGCGTCGTTGGACTCCGCGGTCCAGGTGTGCACGTGTTGCGCCCGCGGGTGCCGGGCGACGAGTTCACACAGGTTCCGGGCCTTGGCAAGGCCGCCGAGCCGGTGGCCGCGATGCGCCCGGCGTATGTAGGTGTCGTCCTGGTGCACGTGGATGCCGTCGCTCTCCACGAGCAGCTGGGTGTATCCGGCAGGTTCCCCGCCATCCGTGGTGATCATCGTGGTGACCAAGGCGTATCCGATCTTGCTGAGCCGTTCCTGGTTGGTGCCGACCCGTTCGGCATCCCACCGGGCCGCCTCCACGTCGAGTTCGCCGGTCGGCACGTCAGTCGCCATCTCGCTGGTGAGATCGGCAAGCGCCGGCAGCCATTCAGCGGGCATCGGCCCGTGCCAGGAGTGAGCCCGATAGCCGGGGGCCGGCCGGTCATGATCTGCCAGGATCTGCTCGGGCACCGGCAGGTCGAGCACCAGCCGATCCTCAGCCAGTCCGGAGGCGAAGCCACGGGCCAGTGCGAACCGCCCACCCGGCCATTCCTCAAGGGCTCGCCCGCGCGGGACGTGCACCTCCACGTTGACGGTGGTCCGCCCGACGGAGACGGCACGCTGCGTTCCGGCGTCCCACAGCGCAGCGCCGACACCCCGCCCGCGATTCGGCAACGGGACGGCGATGTCGATTTCGGCCCGGTGCAGGTTCTCCTGCCGTGCCCACTCGACAAGCATCCCGCCGACGCAGGTGTCGTCCTCCCAGGCGCCCCAGGCCTCGCGATGCCGGTTCGGGTTGGTGGCGTTGGCCGCGAGCGACCGCAGCTCGGTGTCACGGGCGGTCACCAGCGCCGCATGCCGGTCGGCCGTCGCCCCCGCGTGCCGCGCCTCGTACCACGCTGAGGCCTCGGTCCCGTCGAAACTCGTCAGCTTCCGGATCTCCATCCGAGGGAGACTATCGATGCCCGCCATGACGTCGACAGCGATTATCGAGCCTCACGATGCGCCACGATATCCGCGGCCGTGCGGGGAGAACCAGGCCCACTCGGGGCCGGCTCTGCGAGTCGGGCTTCGGAGACGAGAGCAACCCGCCGGGGCAGTCTCCACCTGCCTATTGCCGGATCTCGGCCAGGGCTCCGGCGTGCCCTCCACGATCCCCCGCAGGCTCCTTCGTTCCGCGACGGCGAAGACGGGCGATCAGTCGGGGAAGCAGTCCAGCGCCGACGGCGACCACGACTGCGAGAAGTCCGAGCACTGTCGGACGCCACGGCCAGGAGGATCCGGTGAGCAGCAAATGATCGGCCGGGTATTCGGTGAACTTCGCCGTGGTGCGGGCAGTCGCGCGATCAGTGTGCGCGGCAAGGTCACGCAGCAACGGATCGAACGAGAACTCACCAGGTTGACGCCGGGCGTGTGGAAACGTGATCGCGATGCCACGGTCAGCAGCCCAGACCACCAGGTCAGCGCCGGGCTGGCCGACGCCGGGCTCGTCGAGACCGGGGATGACAAGCCGGTCCACGGACGCCGGGCCGGCAATCAACAGCAGGCCGTGCCGGGTGGTCACTGTCGGCCGGGTGGCGACGGGCACGGTCCGGGTGGCGAAAGACGTTCCGGCGTAGGTCTCGAAGGCCGACGCGATGTCGATCTCACCGGCCCCGTCGACGAGCCCGACGCCCACGGTCGGCCGCAGCCAGGGGAACGCCGCGTTCAGGGCATACGGGAGGTCGATCGTCAGGCTCCGCTCAGGAATCCGGGTGGACGTGCCAGGCGTCCAGTCCCGGTAGGCGACCTCGCGCCCGACCCGGGTGGCTTCGGCCGCGCCGGCGATCAGCTCGATGAGCCGAAGGGCGCCGGCCAGCCCGGACGTGACACCCGCGGTCGTGACGATTCGCCCGTCCTCGACAAACCGTTCGCCAGCGACCCAGACCGTCTCCGGATGACTGTCACGGAGCCCGCCGAGTCGTTGCCAGAAGGATGTCGCCCGCCGCCCGGCCAGCAGTCCGACGTCGGCGAGCACTTCGGAGCCCGCACAGACCCCGAGGACGTAAGCGCCGCGAGAAGCCTGTCCGGTGAGCCAGTCGGACAGCTCGGGCTCCTTCTGGACGATGGCGGGAACGACCACCACATCCGGAGCCGGAGCAGTGTCGAAGGTGTGCTCGGGCACGACCTGCACCCCACCGGAGAGCGGAACGGGCCGGCGTTCTGCGGCCACCGTGTAGACGAAGAATCCGGAGGTGCGTGCGAACGCCTCGTACGGCAGCAGGGCATCGCTGATCACCGTCCCGCCGCTGCCGAGGAGCACCGCGACGACGGTCGTTTCCGCTGGTGGATCGCGCGGTGGCGGCCAGGCGCCGGATGTCACGCGATCGACGGGATAGCTGTCGCCCATGGCGACCATCACGCCACCGAACGCGGTGCCGCCGAGAACGGCGGTCGCCAGGAGCAATCCGAGAAGGAAACGAAGCATGACGGCCCCTTCCATGGGCTGATGACGAGATTTCGGACAGCCCGGACAGCACTGTGGAGCCACGGACGCCGGGTGAGTCAGTTGCGGCGACCGGCCGATGGCGGCATGCCGTATCGGGCTCCGTACAACCGCCGGAAATGGCGAGCGTCGCGGAATCCGCAGCGTGCCGCGACCGCCTCCACCGTCAGGGTCGTCTCGGCGAGCAGGTTGGCGGCCAGGTCCAGACGCAGGCGTTGCTGGTATTCGAGCGGAGTGCAGCCGGTCGCCGTGCTGAAGGCCCGGCTGAGTCCGCGTGGCGACAGGTTCGCCAGGCGGGCCAGGTCGTCGAGGGTGTGCGGGAGGTCGAGGTGCTGAGCGAGATGGTCCTGCACCCGGTGGACGCCGGGATGCAGGTGGCCGCGATGCTGGAGGAACGGGCTGACCTGCCGCTGCGATCCGTCCCGCCGCAGGTAGACGACAAGGTCCCGGGCCACCGCGGCGGTCAACTCCGGGCCATGATCGCGTTCGATCAGCGACAGTGCGAGGTCGATCCCGGCGGCGATCCCCGCGCTGGTGCTGACCGGCCCGTCGTGGACGTAGAGCACGGCATCCCGGACACGCGCCCGGGGATAACGCGCTCGCATCAGGTCGACGAGCGACCAGTGCGTGGTGCACCGGCGGCCGTCGAGCAGGCCCGCCTCGGCGAGCAACGCCGCCCCCGTGCACACCGAGGCCACCCGGGCGCCGGCCCGCACCGCGTCCTGCACCCAGGTCACGGCGACCGCCGGCAGGTCCGGACCCGGCGCATACAGCCGTGGACCGGGGATCAGAACCAAGTCGCCGAGGCCGACCGACGGCAGCGGTTTGAGCCCGGCGAGGAGCAGACCCTGCGCGGATCGCACCTCACCGGAGGCGACCGCCACGAACTCCAGGCGGTATCCGGCGCCGTGCTGCGCCGCCGTGTCGAAAGCCTGCACCGGACCACCGAGGTCGAGCAGGTTGACATCCGGCAGCACCAGCACGACCACCCGGCCGCTGGGTCTGTTCTCGCCGTTCACGGTAATGACGCTAGGCGATCGGCGAGTCCGGGAGGAGGGCCGTGAACGTCACCCACCGGACGGATCCGGTAGCGATAGGCTCCCGGGATGGCGCTTCCGGACCATCTTCAGCCGTTCGTCCTGCCGGTGGAGACCGTCACCCCGGACCGCAGGGGATTCGTCGACGTTTATCTGCCGGAGGCTACGGAGCCACGGCCGGCGATCGTGTTCGTGCATGGCGGCCCGGTGCCGGCCGAGCTGCGCCCGACCCCACGCGACTGGCCGGTGTATCGGGGATACGGCTCGCTGGCGGTGTCCCGTGGAGTGGTCGGCGTGACGGTCGATCACCGGCTGCACCATCCGGCCGCCTATCCGGCAGCCGCCGAGGACGTCGCCGAGGCGGTCCGGATCACGCGGGAGTTGCCACAGGTCGACGCCGACCGGGTCGCGGTCTGGTTCTTCTCCGGCGGTGGGTTGCTGCTCTCCGACTGGCTGCGTTCATCACCGTCGTGGCTGCGCTGTCTGGCCGCCACCTACCCGCTGCTCGCGCCGCTGCCGGGCTGGCCGGTCGATCCGGCGTTCCGCCCGGTGGACGTGGTCGCCGGATCTGTCACACCGCCGATCGTGCTGACCCGGGCGGGTCTCGAACGCCCGGATGTCGCCGCGGTGGTCGAGGAGTTCGTGGCGGCTGCCGACAGTGCGCGACTGGATCTGATCGATGTGCCGAACGGCCGCCACGGCTTCGACATGCTCGATCACACCGAGGAGTCCCGGAGCGCCGTGATTCAGGCCTTCGACACGGTTCTGGCCCACCTCGGCTGTTCGGGTCGCTGAATCACCGCCGGAGCTCAACAAATCCGTGGGGTCGCCGTGTAGTCATAGGTATGAGAGGTAACGGGTTCGAAGCGTTCCTGCGGCAGAGTGCCCCCGCCCTGCTGCGTCTGGGGAACGCGCTGACCCTGGACCGGGCCGCCGCCGAGGATCTGGCCCAGGAGACGCTGATCCGGGTGGGTCTGGCGTGGTCGCGGGTGCGCCGGGACGGCAATCCGGACGGTTATGCCCAGCGCACCATGGTCAACCTGTTCCTGAACGAGCGTCGCCGTCGCCGTCCGATTCCGGTCGCTGACCTGCCGGATCGCGCGGACGAGGACGCGGCGCTCGCGTCAATCGACGACACCGCGGTGGTTCGCCAGCTCCTGGCAGGGCTGCCACCACAGCAGCGGGCCGCGATCGCATTGCGCTACCTGGCCGATCAGCCGGACGACCAGATCGCGGCGATTCTCGGGTGCAGCGCGGGCACGGTCCGTTCCCACCTCTCGCGGGGCCTGGCGACACTTCGTGAACGCATGACGGCGGAAGGCTGATCTCACATGCCGGAAATTCTTAACGCGACCGATTTCGATCTGCCGGTGACGGAGGAGTTCCTGCACCGGGTCCAGCGGGGCGTCCGCCGCCGCCAGACATTCCGGATGGCCGCCGCCGGGCTGGCCGTCCTGGCCGTCACAGGTGTGGTGGCCGTGACCCAGACAAGGCCGGCACCCGGTCCGGTCGTAGCCGCCTCCCCCACAGTTCCCGACGTGGACCGTTTCCTGATCGGCTACATCCCGGACGGCATCCGGCTCGACGAGCAGCGCAGCAGCAGCACTTTGATGATCAGGCCGGACGGCACCGACGCCGGCACATCATCTGGACCGCAGGACCTGAACGTGACGGTGTCGATGCGACGGTTCGAGCAGGCCAACGGCGGCTCGTATATGTGGATCACGGTGTTTCGCCCGTCGGCGCCACCCGCCCAGACGGTTCCGGCGACCACGTTCAACGCGCTCCTGGACCGCCACCTGACCGGAACCACCACGGTCGAGAAGTTCGACGTCCCCGCCGGAAGGGCCAGCCTGACAAGGACCTCCGGCACCGAGGCCACCGGTTACGGCATCGTCATCGCTGGCGCCGACCGCACCGTGATCACCATCGAGGCGAACACGCGCGTTCCCGCCGAAACCCTGAAGTCGGTCGCCGCCGGCATCACTCCCGCATGAGCCGGGAGTCCAACCACGACAGGAGGTGTTCGGCCTGCTCACGCTGCATGCTCCGGAGCCGCGGCTCACCGGGCAACGCGCAGTCACGCCAGGCCCGCCCGGCAAGCCCGGCCAGCGCCACGTTCACGTCCTCGTCAGGCGTGTCCCGCCAGCATGATCGCCGCAGCACGGTCTCCGGGTCGTGCCCGGCCGACGCCAGGTCCGGCAGCAGCCGGATCAGGTCCATCCAGCCCGGGGCCGTCCACATGTGGGTCCAGTCAACGATCCGCAACCGCCCGTCAGGCTCCCGGATGATGTTGTCGCGCCGCAGGTCGCCATGATGCAGCGCGACGCCCGGCGCGAGCACGGCCACCCAGCGAGCCTCCAGTTCGGCGAGCCGCGCCACAGGCGCGGAGATCGGCGGCGGTCGCCGCACCCCGAGCGTCGCCCAATCCCCGAGCAAGGGCACAAAATCTTGCGCGTACGGCCAAACGCCCCGGATCGAGCAGGGTTGCATCCGCTCCCGCATCCGGCTGATGACCCGAAGCACCTCGTCAACGTCTGCCGAATTCCAGGCGTCGACAGTCACCCCGTCGACCACTTCGTAGGCGGCGACCCGCCATTCCTCGCAGGAGACAGCCCTCAGCAGCCGGGGCCCGAGATCACCGACCGCATCGGCCAGCACCGTCCCGGCTTCCACCGCTTCCCCGAGCCCGGTCCCGATCGGCGCGGCCTTGACGAACAGCCGAGCCCCGGACCGCCCCGCCACCACGGAGGCAATCGAAGGAGTGAACCCGGCCTCCGCAGCCCACTCCCCCACAACCAGTTCCCCGAGCACCTCGGCCACCGCGTCCCGGACACTCTCTGGCGCCGCACTGAGCAGGGGCCGCCGACCAGACGGGGGTCGCCGATCAAAACTCACCGCCGCCACTGTAGACGGAACGGCCCCGAGCACCAGGACAAACCCCCGCGAAGGCATGGGCGATCGCTGCACCGAAAGCGGTGATCAGTACGACCGCATCGTGGGCCACCTGCCCTGGGGCTGGGGCTGGGGCCAGCTGAACAGGACAGCGGCCAACACAATCATGCCGTAAGCCGCCAGCCTTGGGGCTGAGGCCAGCTGAACAGAACGGCAACCAGCACGATCATGCCGTGGGCTATCAACATGGGACTAGCGTCAGCTGACAGCGCAGCCGCCAGCACGATCATGCCGTAGACCGCCAGCCCTGGGGCTGAGGCCAGCTGAACAGAACGGCAAATAGCACGATCATGCCGTGAACCACCAGCCCCTAGGCTGGCGTCAGCTGAGCAGAGCAGCCGCCAGCACGATCCCGAGCACGGCCCCCGCGGCACCGGCGGCCGCCGCATAGAAGCCGAGCGGCCGGTCGCCCAGGAAACCACCGACCAGACCGAGAATGATCGCGACCAGGCCGAACATGAACGGCCAGAACAACACCGCCAGCCCCGCGAAGACGAAGGCGATGATCGTGCAGATACGGGCAGCGGAAACACTCTGGCGGCTGGTGCCGTACGACATCTCGGGCTCCTCCCAGGCGGCAGTTCGTGGACGCCCTCTGTCTACCCAGGACGAACGAATACCATGCGTGACCACCCACGCACCGAGCCCGCCAACCACGCAAAGGCCGACGAGACGCGGGCCGGACCGGCGAGACCCCGAGCCGACTGCCACACGGCGGCCAGAGCAGCACCAGCACCTCAGAGTCTTTTTCTTGGTGTGGGTTGGTTTGGTTGTCAAGGTCTGGGTTGGGTGGTGGTTTTGCGGAGGTATTTGGCGGCGTTGTAGGAGGTGGTCA